>DAOURZ010000417.1 GCA_030627475.1 Deltaproteobacteria bacterium
CTTCTATAAAGGATTATTTTTGCCTGGGAATTAAACCTTCTTGATCAGCCGAATCGCCTTTGGTACGCGATCCGTATGCCAGGTGGTGTGGGAGGGCTCTTCAGTGATGGGGAGTCCTATCCCGATAGCCCTTTTCAAGTTTCTCTGTAGAAATTACTGAAGCTTCTTCCAATGCCGTTTTCAAGAGATGTCGATACTCTGGCAACACTCTGTAATTGTTCTTAGTTTCTCCCAGACTTTTCTTCAGAAATCCATTGTTGCTTCAGTTAACTGACCCTGGCCAAGCTCTGTGAGGTGGACATCATCCATTGTTAATTCACCACATTTAGGACAAACCAGTTTTTTCTCAAATCTTGGGCGCATTGCCTTTTCATCAATCAAGACTTGCCCTACGTCACAATCAAAGATCTTTTTGCACTTTTGACATTCGAAATTAATTTCCAATTATTTCTCCTTTCCCGTTTGATATCGCTAACGTCTCTTATTAACCGATTTCTTAGCCGATGATTTAAACGATTGAAGTTAAATCTCCTGTACGTTGGCTTTTTTATTCGTTGTTTCTATGGTGCAGATAGTAAATATTTATTTCTATTATCGTAAGGTTGAATAAAATCACATGAAATTCAAATCTTGGCGAATGGTCTGCAAGATATCTATCCCAGTTGATTTTCTTTTCAAAAAATATAATGCCATCGGAAATGTTCCGTATCTTTTGGAATACAGTTATTTCCCATCCGTAATCACTGTTTATTTTTCCGCCAATTGTCTTCATTTGTTTCGCCCTGAGTGGCTATGCAACGATAACCGAACAACTATGATAAAGGTAAAAACTATCGGTTAAATACTGCCTTTAGAAAAGCGGCACGGCTTTGCCCAGTCCATGTCGAGGCTCCTGGTTAGCTCAGTATTGCTTGAGGCAATTCTCTTTCAATAACATCTTCTCTGTTTGGGAATTTGTCTTTTAATAATTGGATAATCCTTTTGTCTTTTGCTATTAGAACAAATTCATCAGTTGTTAGCCCTAATGAACGAGTACATTGTGCACTTACAGTAGTGTATCGCACATCCAAATGGTCTTTAACAATGTGAAATGCCTCTTTATAATCATACCCATCATAAATTAACTGCAACACAGGTAATAAATAGTCTTTAAGATTTTCGTTTCCTTTTGGACCTAATTCACTACCGCCTTCTTTTTTGTGTGGAATTACTTTTGTGCCAGGGCTTATGCTATTGAATGCTTCAATTTGCTCTATAGATAACCTATTCGTGCCGATCAGTACTGAGAGTTTTTCTTCTTCAATCTCATCGAATAAATCATACGATAAATTCTTAATTTTGCCCTCAGGTGTAATCATTTTAGAATGATCGCGATCAACGTCTTCTAAATATAGAAAATATTTTTTGGAAGCTTTGTTTCTGCATATTGATACAATAACTTCATTACTTTGTTTCTCAATATTGGATACAGGTCGATCAGGTTTCTTTATGGGAACAGAATCAACTTTTGATTTTTTTGGAGGCAAAGCAGGTTTTTGATTGATTTGCCGAATATCATTCCTGATTTTTTCAATCTCTTTTTTGAGAACAATAAAGAACGCAAAAAGAAGCGCTGAATATAAGACGATTGGAACCGCCACTATCACGAGTATTAGTTGATCCATAAATTTTTTTCCTCATAGTGGGCTAACGTGCGAGTCACCTGCGCCAAAAGCTAATGATGACTTGGCAAAAGCTACGTTTTATACTGAAAATGGCTAAAGAAAAAAACGCCCAGGCTTTTGGTGTCAGGTGCACTGGCTGGTTCTGCATTACAGTTC
>DAOURZ010000248.1 GCA_030627475.1 Deltaproteobacteria bacterium
ACAAGTACCCTGCCCCTTTGTACTACTCACATTTAACCTGCCATCATGTTGTTCGACAATTTCCTTGACAATCGAAAGTCCAAGACCCGTTCCTTTTTCTCCGCTTGTTCCAACCTGCGTTGTATTGGTGAATTTATCGAATAAATGCGGTATGATATCTTCGGAAATGCCAATTCCGGAATCTATAACGGCAAATTTTATATAATTTGCAGAGTCTGGTTCAATTACCAATTTAATTTGTCCCTTTATCGGCGTGAATTTTATGGCATTTGACAAGAGATTATTTATTACCCTGATCAAATTAACATGGTTTCCTGAAATCATACTATCCGGAAAATTGTTGATCAACTCAAGTCGTTGCTGCTTATGATCAGCAAGATGTTTTAAAGCGTTAAGGCTATCATTAACTACTTCGAGCACGGAAACAGGTTCCATCTTGATTTCAGAGCTGCCGGACTGGATCTTGCTAACATCAAGAAGGTCGTTAATGAAGTTTAATAGAATTTCACCAGACTTCTTAATCTGGATAAGACTCTGCTGATCTTCGGCTGCAATATATTTTTTTTCAAGCAACAATTCAGTGAATCCTAAAATACCGTTTAATGGTGAACGCAGATCATGAGAACAAATCGCCATTAAATCATCTTTCATTCGATTAAGTGTTTTAAGCTCTATAACTGTTTGTCTGAGACGCTTGTTGAGCAAGGTTCTGTGCAAATGAACGTTGATACGGGCAAGCAGCTCTTCTTTAACAAACGGCTTAACTATATAATCAGTTGCCCCAGCTTTAAACAGGTTCAGCAAACTGGAATGATCATTCATGGCAGTTAATAAAATAACAGGCAAATCGTGCAAATTCAGCTCTTTTCTTATTTTGCTGCATAACTCGCTTCCATTCATCAACGGCATTACGAAATCTGTAATTACTATATCAATTTCCAACATACGATTGCATATAATTTCATAAGCTTGAATGCCGTCTTTGGCCTCAATAACAGTCAGTCCTTCTCTTTGAAGAAGTTCCGATACTATTTTTCTTGCTATTTTGCTATCATCAACAACCAATGCTGTAAGTCCTTTTAAAAAGTTTTCAGACTTAAGTATTTTATTGACAATCCCAAGGATTTCACCCTTAGCAAAAGGCTTTACGATAAAATCGGCGGCACCAAGCAAAAAACCTT
Source organism: Deltaproteobacteria bacterium (assembly GCA_030627475.1). Lineage (GTDB taxonomy): Bacteria > Desulfobacterota > Desulfobacteria > Desulfobacterales > ETH-SRB1 > B13-G4. The sequence goes on from DAOURZ010000248.1 coordinate 1,182, forward strand.
TTTTACGGTCTTCCATTGTGTCATTACTTGTCACAAAAATGATTGGAATACTACAGTCTTTATAATTTGTGAAAAAATGGGCATAGTGCTTTTCGCGAAGTTTTTGACATGTATCAAAACCATTTAATTTTGGCATTTCAATGTCTAAGGTAATTAAATCAGGAGGTGAAGATCTGGTTATTTGAATTAAAGCTTCAATTCCATCTGCAGCTTCAATAACATTATATCCGCCTTCTTCGAGTTCGTTCCTGATTATTCCGCGTATCATGGAACTGTCATCCACAACCAATATTTTCTTTGGGTGGGCCGTCATGTTTTCTCCCAATTTATGACAATTTAAAAATTATTTTTTAACTGATAATAACCTGATTTCAAAGCCCTTTTAGGCTCAAATCTGGAGCAGATATTAGTTAAAGATTCAGTTGCTCCTATGATTAAATAACTGTCTTGCTCCAGAACATCTGCTATCTTGTTAAAAAGTTTTTTTCGGTCTTCAATGCTGAAATATATGCCCACATTCCTGCAAAATATTATATCAAACTTGCCAATATTAGTAAAAGGGAACATTAAATTGTGTTTGCTGAAACTGACCATAGCTCTTAATTCATCTTTAATTTTCCATTTATCTTTAAATGGAATAAAATATTTCTCTAATTTATCGTGCGCAAGACCGCGTTCTATTTCAAACTTGTTGAATACGCCATAGCTTGCCCTGGCAATAGCTGCGTCAGATATATCTGTTCCTAATATCTTGACATTATATTTTGTTAAATCAGGCAATAATTCCTTTATGACAATTGCAATACTGTAAACCTCTTGTCCTGTCGAGCAAGCAGCGCTCCAGATACGAATAGATATTGGAAAAAATTTTGAGGATTTGGCTGTGCGCATATCAATAAGATCCGGCAAAATTTTATGTTGCAGCAATTCAAAAGGGCTGTTATCTCGAAAAAAACAGGTTTCTTTTGTGGTGATTTTATCTATAATTTTTTTTTCGAGTGATTTAGTAAGATCGGCTTTTGCCCTTTGATATAATTCGTAAAAAGATGAACAGTTTTGTGCTTTAAGCAGTTCACTTAGTCTTGATTCAATAAGATATGCCTTGCTTTGATCAAGAGTAATTTTTGATATATCATATATATATCTGGAAATAATTCTAACTTCATCCGGAGTAATTTTTTTCACAAAAGACTCTACCTTACACTACGGCAAATTTCTTCAGCCATTTTATCAAGCGGCGCAACAACATCAACAATACCAGCTTCAATTGCTTTTTTCGGCATTCCATATATAACAGATGTTTTTTCATCTTGAGCAATTATAAACGCACCGTTTTGTTTCATGAGTTGCAAGCCGTTGACGCCATCTGAACCCATGCCCGTCATAATTACTCCAGTGGCACGCCCGGCACAATGATTGGCAATTGATCTAAAAAGATAATCAGCAGATGGTTTGCAACTGTTTTCAGGAGGATCATCGACGATTTTAATCATGTGATGCTTGCTGTCAATAGAGGACACAATCTTCATCTGTTTGCCTCCAGGAGCAATCAGCGCTGTATTTGCTTGAATGATTTCACCATCTTGAGCCTCTTTTACTTTAATAGAACACATAGAATCAAGACTGCTTGCAAGAGCTTTCGTGAAAATTGGCGGCATATGCTGAACAATTAATATGGGAACTCCGAGATTGTGAGGGATTTTCGGCATCATTTGGGTCAAAGCTTTTGGCCCTCCGGTAGAAATGCCAATTGCCACAATTTCCGACTTTTTATCAGGAAAAACATTCATTGAATCATTGCGGTGGAATGTTTCAGCAAGGTTTTGCTGCTTTTTATTACTTATCGCATTATTTGAAACAAAAGAGCCTTGTTTTAAAATAGACTTTATTTCTCTCACGCGCGCAAATGATTTGATAATAGGATCAAGGGTATTTTTAATGGCTTTTCTATTTTTGTTTATATCATTGTATTGCGGCTTGCATATAAAATCAAATGCGCCAAGTTCCAGCGCTTTAATTGTCATTTCTCTACCCTCATTTGTAAGCATGCTCACAACGATAGCTCCAACCTGAGGAGCCTGGCTTCTCATTGCA
>DAOURZ010000433.1 GCA_030627475.1 Deltaproteobacteria bacterium
TAGCAGTTTTCGTTCAGGCAATAGATAGAACTCGGCAAAAGGATGTTCTAATGGCATATAAGCCTACCTATGAGGAACTGGTACAAAAAGTCACGGCGTTAGAAAATGAAGCTGTTGAGCACAAGAAGATAAAAATAGCGCTCCGCAAGTTACAATACTATCTGGATCAAATCACGATTGGTATGTACGATAACCTTATGGTAATTGACTGCAATTTTGTTATCAGAGATGTGAACGATGGCTTTATAATAAAATATGGAGGCAACAGTGAAAAGGTTATCGGTCGTACTTGCTATGAGGTAACCCACGGATTTGATAAACCTTGTTCAAAATCTGAGCATTCCTGTCCTGCAACTGCAGTATGTAACACAGGCAAACCGGTACGAATGGAGCAGGTACACAGAGGTAGTAAGGGGGAAAAAATAGATGTCAAAATCTATGCTTTTCCTCTTTTTGCTGAAAACGGAAAGGTAGAGCGAGTAGTAGAAATATTCCATAATATTACTGACTATAAGCATGCAGAGCAAAAGCAAATTCAGAGAGAAAAATTAGAAGGGGTTCTTGAAATGGCTGCGGCTGTTTGTCACGAAATAGGCCAGCCAATGCAGGCGCTATATGTACATTTTGATGATATGCTCGAAATGATACCAAGGCATGATGCCCTGTACAGCGAGGTAGAGGGCATCATGGAGAACGCTCACCGGATGGGGAAGATCATCAAAAAACTGCAGAATATTGCCAGGTATAAAACACGGGATTACGTTCGAGGGATCAAAATTATTGATATTGATAAAGCTGCTGAATTATATGGCGACAACTCAAATATGTAGTCTTTACAGCTTCAGGGAATTGGAAATAAACAATATTCCATCTTGCCTGTTTTTTTTGCCTATTTTCGGCGTTGCGGCTTCCGTTACATAGCTTGCCGCGCCTTGAAGATGAACAAAAATCCTGCGCAATCCCGGTATATTCTTTATTCGCAAGCCCCTAAAGTCAGATTGATTCAGAAAAAGCAAATATTCCGCCAACTGTAATTCGGAGTAATAATGTTTGGATTAAAGCAGGCAATAAAAAAAATATTTGGGGAGAAGCAGAAGAGTTCCAATACTAAAAAATCGCCCGATGCTGTCATCCGTTCCCGTTTCAAAACAAAGTACTGGAACTTTAAAAATCTTCTAAGCATTAATAACACAATTCTTGAAAGCATGTCGAAGATTGAACTTGCATTGCAAGGAAATCAAAAATTCGGCATGGAATTCATTCGTAAGAACTGTACATCTATTTCAGTAAACATATATAAACTAATTAAAAAAATAAACGATATTTCCGACGACCGTTATGAAACGCTTTATCATACTTTTGCAGATATTCAATTTAGAATAGATCAAATACTTGAGGAACGGGAAAAATCTATTGATGGTAAACTGGTGCTGTCAATCAAAGAAATAAATACAGACAGCGCAAACTATGTCGGCAGCAAGATGGCTAATTTGGGCGAAGTTATGAATCTGCCCGACATTAATGTCCCGCATGGTTTTGTTATCACTGTTTCTGCATATCATCTGTTTCTGGATCACAATGACCTGCAAAAAAATATCAACCAGCAGCTTCAATCTGTTGATATTGAAGATATAAAAATGTTGAAAATGGCCAGCTCAAACATACAAAATCTTATTGTACAATCACCTGTTCCTCCTGAACTCAAAGCTGCAATATTTGACGGATACAAACATCTGCAAGAAAA
>DAOURZ010000388.1 GCA_030627475.1 Deltaproteobacteria bacterium
AAGGTCCGGATTATATAGATGCCGGCTGGCTAGCAATGTCAGCTGGCCGGCCCTGCTATAATCTTGACACCTTCCTTATAGAAAAAAAACAAATCCTAAATTCATTTTATACCCACACATTAAAAAGTGATATAGCAGTTATTGAAGGCAATCGTGGACTTTACGATGGCTTAAATATCGAAGGAAGTACAAGCACTGCCGAGCTTGCAAAACTTCTTAATCTCCCTGTCATTTTGTGTCTGGATTGCACAAAAAGCACACGAACCATGGCTGCGGTTGTATTGGGCTGCATCAAATTTGATCCGACTGTAAAAATCAAAGGAATTATATTAAACCGTATTGCAGGACCGAGGCATGAAAATATTGTCCGCAAAAGTATTGAAAAATACTGCGGAATCCCGGTTCTCGGCGCTGTTCCCAAACTTGGCAAGCAAAATTTTCCTGAGCGACATATGGGGCTTATTCCGACACCTGAACATGAATGGGCAAGTAATTCAATAAATGCAGCTCTTCAAATGGCAAAAAGTTATATCAATATAGACTCTTTGATCGAAATTGCCAATGAGAAATCTTTAAAGAAGCCTGAAGAGATAATTCCCAAGCCTGAACTAATCAATGAATTATCAACGCAGCAAGTTTTAGGGTATCCGGAAAAACACGAACCAGGTTTTTCTGCTCCAAAGATAGGCATTATTAAAGATTCAGCTTTTCAGTTCTACTATCCTGAGAATATTGATGCACTTGTTTCATCGGGCGCAGAAATAATATTTATAAGTCCACTTACAACAAATAAAATTCCGGCTGTTGATGGTCTCTATATTGGCGGCGGCTTTCCTGAAACCCATGCTGAAGAATTGTCAAAAAACGAACAATTCAGGAATGAGTTAAAAACACTCGCAGAAGATGGCCTGCCTATATATGCGGAATGCGGAGGTTTGATGTATCTTGGGAAAGAACTTGTTTTAAATGACAAATCATATCCAATGGCAGGAGTTTTTCCCATTGTCTTCGGCCTTTCCCAAAAACCAAAAGGGCACGGCTACACAATTATTTCAGTTGAAAGAGAAAACAAGTATTTCAAGAAGGGAACAGAAATCAGGGGCCACGAGTTTCACTATTCATACGTTATTGAGTGGAAAGGAAATGATAGGGATCTAATTTTTAACATGAAAAAAGGAAATGGTTTTCTTAATAAAAAAGATGGTGTTTGCTATAAAAATGTTCTTGCCACATACACCCATATCCATGCATTAGGGACACCCTCATGGGCGGAATCCATGGTCAGCAATGCAATTTCCTACAAAAAAAAACAGGGCAAACATCATAATAAATAACGTTTGCCCTGAATTTTACAATCTGTCAATATATAAAAAATATTACTTTTTAGGATGGCACTTTGCACATGATGTAGGTGCTGATTTCGTGCCGCTTTTCTTATTGGCTTTCTTATGACAATCTTTGCAGTTTACGTGTATGGCATAGGCATGATACGCCATCTTGTCCTTCGTTGAAAGCTTTGGAGCACCTTTTTTAGCCCTTGGAGGTCTGCTTGCTTTGGTATGACACTCAATGCAATTCTGAACATCGTCACCCATTTTTAGGGCATTAAGCGGTTTATTGTCAGCATCATGATGACAATCTCCGCAGCCTGCTTTGTATTCCTCAGTATGCTTCTTGTGTGTAAAGGTAACTATGCCCTTCTTGTGCTTGGTATAAGCCTTGTTTTCCATATTGACAACGTCAGACACCGCGGTTCCAGCATATATACCGGTAGCAACAAACAGGGAGGCAATTCCTACAATAGCTATGATCAACAAATGTTTTTTGCTCATATATCTTTTTCACCTCCTTCATTTCTCAAAATATTTATCAAAGAAAAAATATTTATCAAATAAAAAATATTTTGTCAACTACAAAGCAGCAATTCTAATTATGGCATTTTTTTCTTTTACAATT
>DAOURZ010000035.1 GCA_030627475.1 Deltaproteobacteria bacterium
AAGTTGTTTCATCCACGTTTCTTAGTGCTCTTTGGACGAATTCTCAAGCTATACATAGAATTGCTGTCGAAGTAAATACGTAATTGTTATATTTATATACAAGCAAGTTTAATACCATTTTGATGAGAATAATAGAATTTTACTATGAATAAGCTTTGAAAACGCTGATAAATTTCAGAAAACAAAAAACCTACCGATAGTATATAAAAATAAATTATCTCAATAAAGAACATGATATCATGTGGTTGCCTATAAATAAAAATAAAAAACGTGTTCGCAATAATTCGTATTCCAGGTAACAATACGGATACGAATTTTCTGTGCTTAAACAGAACCAGGACAATTTTTCCGGCTTGATACTCAATAAAAGTGAAATGCATTGCACACAAAAAGAGATAACTTTTGCACTATAGTGGAAAACTATTTCACATTTGGTTATCATTTTACTTGATTTCTTTATTTCTATTATGATTAAACATGTGAAATATAGATGAGCTAACAGCTATTATCTTGCGCCGAAGGTGAACCAGCTAATTATGGGTCTTCAAAATGCCTAAAAAAACTATACTTTTCATAGAAGATGATGATTTAATTCGAAAAATCATCGAAGAATTTCTCGAAGAATCAGGATACCTTGTTCTAAAAGCAAAAGATGGACTCGAAGGGATAGAAATGATCAACAAGAAAGTTTTTGATTTGATCATTACAGATGTCGTTCTACCTCATGTGAGCGGTATCGGAGTTATCAAAATGGCAAAAATCAGGCACCCCGAAGTTCCGATTATATGCATTACCGGATATGGCTATTTCCCGGAAAAGTTGGCTGAAGAAGAACATGCCGACAAGATATTACATAAGCCTTTTGAATTTAAAGAATTAGCTGAAGCCATCAAAGCCTTATTACCAAACAAACAGACAGACAGACATTAAGTTAGGAACGTAAACGAAATAACTTCAGCAACTATGCATCATAGCTTCAGGTCATATTTGCCCGATTTGAAATCATAAAAAATATTGAAATAGCTCGTCGCTATTCCTTCAACTTTTGCGCTCTGAGATCAAATAAATTGCGACCCAAATCTGTGCGCCTGCTTGAGGAAGTTAATTCGTTCACGTTCCTTAGTTAGATCATCACCATTTGACCAATCACGAAACGGAGCTAAGTTCTCTTTATGCCTTTTCCGGAACCCGTAATTTTAGGTAACAGCGAACCAATTGAAAAGATTAAAGAGTTGGTCAGAAAGTTGGCAGATATTGATCTGAATGTACTTGTTTGCGGCGAAACCGGTGTGGGGAAGGAACTGGTAGCTCGATCCCTTCATTATTATTCTCATAGAAAATCAAAGCCTTTTATTAAAGTAAATTGTACTGCCTTGCCAACGGAACTAATAGAAAGCGAACTCTTTGGTTATGAGAAGGGAGCATTCACCGGAGCTGAACAACGAAAATTAGGCAAGTTTGAGCTCGCCGATAATGGGTCCATCCTTCTTGATGAGATTGGTGAAATTCCACCGTTTGTTCAAGCCAAGCTGCTGCAGATACTGCAAGATCGAGAATTTCCAAGGATAGGGGGTTATAAAAATGTTAAGATAGCAGCAAGGGTAATTACAGCTACCAATCGTGACCTTAAAGCCGATATAATCTCCGGCAGCTTTAGGGAAGATCTTTATTATCGCATTAACATTATAAAGATAATCGTTCCACCTTTGAGGGAACGTAAAAAAGACCTGGAATTGCTGATTAATTATTTTTTAAAGCAGCAGCAAGAAATATATCAACTTTGTGATATCAAGATTCCTTCTCGTATCATTGATCTTTTTTATCAATATCATTGGCCCGGTAATATCCGCCAGCTCGAAAACTATATAAAACGCTTCGCCATACTCGGTAATAGCAATGTAGATGAATTTGAACATGAATTCCTGGTACAAGTAAATAGAGAACAACAATTAAACAAAACACATTTACAAATCGAAACAAAAAACTCTTCTTCATCTGCTCATGTAGATGAAGCGGACACCAGCAACTTTTCCTCTTTGAAGGAAATCAGAGACAGGGCCGTTCTTAAGGTTGAAAAAGAAATAGTCAAGAAAGTACTTGATGAAAATAATTGGAATAGAAAAAAAACCGCCAAAGTTCTTAAAATCAGCTATAGAACTCTCCTTTACAAGATAAAAGAGATGGGAATTAAACCGCGGTGATGGTGGCTTTGTAGCTGAAACCAACCGAAGAGCCCAGAAATTATCTAAGGAACGTGGCCGAAATAACTTCCGCAAGTAGGCGCATAGATTTGGGTCAGGTTCCTAACAGCATAGATTGAACCATTTTGCATATCATGTGCAAATGCTTGCATTTTCATGTGCAAGATCATTGTCATTTTCAAAAAATCTTTCTGTTTTTGCTGAAAGATATGAAAGGTGAAAACTCAAAGCGCAAAAGATGAAAGTTCATACAACCAGTAATCAATCCTTCAATTCCAGCATTCAATCATACAAGACACAAATAACTTTGTTCATGCCACCCCAGTCATTCAATCCATGGCACAATTCTTGCTTCGTCAAATATACAAAGACATGGAATTAACGAAAGCAATTATAGTGAACGTGGATGACAATATGGCAAAAACCTCTCCGATTCTTATCAACGCAACGAATTATAGTTACGGGGAATATTTAAAGAGCCTGGTAAACCAATTTGGCATTCAGCATGCTGTGTTGACAGATAACTCTTTAACGTGGGACATGTTTACCGGCATGAATCCCAAATTGGCCATATTTGAAACAGGGTATACAGTATCTCCCATTCTCCTTAAAGCAATACAATATAACTTTTTTTCTCTTATTATAATTTCTCAAGAGGATATTCATGCTATAAAAAAAAACAATCATTTGATATACTTAAAAAAGCCGCTCCATCCATGCATTTTAAAAAGAGCTATCAAGAGACAATTCATCAAAAATAATGAGAAGCTTCCTTGTAACGTCCGGAATGAACCATTCATTATGGGTGATACAAAAAAGATATATGACATTAGAAAGGTTATTGCCGATATCAGAGATACTGATCTTTCCGTTTTAATTATGGGTGAGATCGGTACAGGAAAAGGACTTGTAGCTAAGGCTATCCACAATAATTCCAATAGAAAAAACGGTCCTTTTTTAGAAATAAACTGTGCAAGCATCCCATCGTCGTTCCTCGAAGGTAAATTTTTTGAATATAAAAAAGAGTTAGTTACCGATGCACGGAAGAACAAATCAGGCAAATTTAACATAACTGACTCAGTAACCATATTTTTGGATGAAATCTCCGAAATGCCACGGTTTATACAGGCAAAATTTCTGCAAGTGCTTCAGGACGGGGAATTATTTCCGATTGGCGGCATTGAAAATTCTAAAGTCAATGCCAGAATAATAGCCGCTACCAATGCGAATCCATTGAAATTAATCGAACGGGAATGCTTGCGCCAGGATCTTTATTATAGACTCAATGTTATTAACATAGTCATTCCGCCGTTGAGAAAACGAAAAAAGGATATTGGTTTGCTGATGGAATACTTTGTCGAAAAATACTGTATTCTTTATAAGAAAAAGCCTGTTAACCTATCGAAAAAATTGAGAAATATGTTTGTGAATTATGACTGGCCCGGAAATGTCAGGGAATTGGAAAATAGCATAAAAAGTGTTATAGCGCTTGAAAGTGAGAATTTTGCACTAAATGAACTGAAAAAAAAAAGAGTCAGGGAGTACCTGGAGGATAAAATAAAACAGGAATTATATGACAATATCGGCCAGCTCTCCCTAAAAGAAATAACCCGTAAAATAGCGAGGCAGGCTGAAGAAGGTGCAATAACAAAGGCGCTGAATATTTCGGGGAAAAACAAAAAAACAGCGGCCAGGTTACTTAAGGTCAGTTACAAAAGCCTTCTTGGCAAGACCAAGGAATATGGTCTATAGCGGCAAAACAAAATAAATAGTACTCAGTTTGGAGAAAGAACATGGCACAAATGGCTATTCCTGATATTAACATTGACTATTACATGAATCTGGTTGTGAGGCGCAAATGGTGGATTATTGTCCCTGTTTTGCTGTCCATTCTTGCCGGAGCAGTTTATATCAAGATCACTCCCAAATCATACAAAGCAAATACATTGATTTTGGTACAGGCCCAAAAGGTTCCTTCTTCGTACGTGAAATCCACAGTTACAGAGAGTCTCCAAAGCCGTCTCCATACCATCACTCAGCAGGTATACAGTCGTACGAATCTGGAAAAAATCATCAAACAATTCGATCTGGCAGACAATACAGATAATAGAGAAGAAAAGCCCACAGCGAAAATTGTGGAGAATCTTAGACGAAAAATCAATATCAATCTTCGAGGAAGAGGACGTACCCAGGCATTTGAAATATCTTTTCTGTGGCACGATCCCAAAACCGTAGCAGTTGTAACCAATGCCGTAGCCTCACAATTTATTGAACAAAACCTCAAGGTTCGAGAAGATATGGCTATGGGTACCACTGCCTTTCTCGAAAATGAATCGGAAAAAATGAGACGCAAGCTGGAAGCTCAGGAAAAAACACTGGAACTTTTCAATAAGGAACATAAAGGCATGCTTCCCAGCGAACGTCAATCTAGTCTTAATATTCTCGGGCAATTGAAGGAGGAGCTGAATCATCTTGAAACAAGGATACAATCGGAAAATGAACGGGCCGTTATGCTGCAAAAGCAGGCGCAAATGCTTCAAATAGTGCAAATGCAGTCTTCCGATCTTTTTGAAATTGTTTCGGACGAAGAGGGAGCGATGCCATCTGAAGACATCACTTATCTGGAGTCTCAACTTCGCCAACTACGTTTACGATACACAGAGAAACATCCGGATGTAGTAGCACTCAAAAGAAAAATTTCTATTATTCAACAAATGTTTGATGCTGATATGAATGAAGAGGAACTCCCAATGCCTGAGCCTGTGGAAGACTCTCCGGTGTCTGAGGAAGACTCTACGGATCAATTCGACGATCCAATGGCTTTTCAGCAGGATCAGACAAAATTCCAGTTGGAAACAATAAACAAGAACATTGAATCGTATCAAAAAAAAATCAGTGATGTAAAAAAAGAAATCAAATTTTATAACAACCGTATCGAACGTATTCCGGAGGTCGAATTAGAACTCACAAAGCTCACGCGTGATTACTCAACGATGCGGAGCCGATATCAGATTCTTTTACAAAAAAAGATTGATGCGCGCATGTCAGAACAGCTTGAACGGCGGCAAAAAGGAGAACAGTTTAAAGTTATTGATCCGGCAATAACTCCTGATAAACCTGTGAAACCGGATATCAAAAAAGTTATACTGATTGCCTTGATGGCAGGTTTGGGAATTGGTTGTGGGCTTGCTTACCTGAGAGAGATAATAGACGGCAGTTTTTACAGCATAGATGACCTTGAAAGCTTTCTTGGAAGCAAGGTCTTGGTGAGCATACCATATATAAAAGGGAATATATAACATGGGGAAATTTTACCAGGCATTAGAAAAATCGAAAGATCAAAAAGACAAGGGAATGCCTTCGGATGTATTGAAATCGTCTGTGAATCCAACTACAGATCTTTTTGTAGTAAAATATCCCGATTCTCCTGCTACAGAATATTTTCGTTTTTTACGTTCAAAGATTATTCATCCGGCTCATGGAAAGCCGCCTCGTACAATAATGATTACAAGCGCACTCAGGGGCGATGGCAAGACTTTTGTAGCCGCAAATCTGGCAGCATGTATTGCCCTTGGAATGAATGAACATGTGCTTCTTCTTGATTGTGACTTGCGGGATCCTGGTCTTTTCAAGGTTTTTGGAATCAATAAAACCCGCAAGGGTCTTTCTTCTTACCTTACAGACAAATCAGACATAGCAGAGCTATTATGCAAAACCTGTGTCTCAAAACTCACACTACTCCCTGGTGGCAACAATATCGACAATCCTTCAGAATTGTTATCCTCGGAAAAAATGCAGCAGCTAATATCCGAGGTCCGAAATCGTTATCCTGATCGATTTGTAATTTTAGATACCAGTCCACTGGAATTAACCCCTGAGACATCTGTCCTGATCAATCAGGTAGACGGGGTATTAATGGTTGTACAGTATGGAAAAACGCCTCGGAAATTAGCCAAATCCGCAATTGAACAAATCGGAAAAGAAAAACTCCTCGGTATCGTCTTAAACGGTTACGAAAAGCCAATGCGTAAATACACCCGCTATGGATACGGCAAAAATGAGAAGATGAGAAAATGAGAAGGGATGATATATTGATCATTGTCAGGATCCTCAAAATGTGATACTAAATAAGATGGGTGATAGTTCATAACTTGCTTATAGCCTTGGTAACCAGAAACCAGTAACAAATATCCGGTAACAAGCAACGAAATGTTAAAGATTTTTCATACATATTTTCCTATACGCAATATTTTCTTTGTGCTGGGAGAGGGAGCTCTGATCTACCTTGCATTGATCATTGCCAGTACGCTACGGTTTAAGTGGCAAATCCCGGAGACGGAATTTGCTTATACTATCTGGGTAAGAGTTTTGGTGGTCACGATAGTCTGTCAGATAAGTCTCTATTATCACGAACTTTACGAAATCAAATATGCACAGAAGATATTTGATCTGAGCGTTCAAAGTATCCAGGCGCTTGGTGCGGCATGTATCATGCTTGCTGCTATTTATTATGTATATCCACCTCTCATCCTCGGAAGAGGTATATTTCTTATCGGTCTTTTCTTGCTGGTTCTCTTCATTGTGTCGTGGCGTTTTCTTTATCAGTGTATTATCCAAAAAAATCTCTTTTCCGAAAAACTTCTCATGGTTGGATCCGGCAACCTGGCATCTATGATCGCCGGAGAAATTACCAGTAACCTTGATTCCGGATACAAAATCGCAGCAATTGTAGACAACCCCAATAATTCCGATCTCGCTAAACGGTTAAGCGTTGAAAGCTGTAATGACTATCAACAAATATGTGCCTTGGCAGAAATAAACAGGATACAAAAAATAGTTGTTGCGCTTGATGAAAAAAGGGGGAAATTTCCAACGGATGTACTACTGGACTGCAAGATGCGGGGGCTAACCATAGTAGATGGTATATCTTTTTACGAAACACTGGCGGGAAAAATTTTAGCCACACAAATTAATCCAAGTTCGTTCATTTTTTCAGATGGATTTCGTCGTCACAAATTTACCTTGTGGGGAAAACGTTTTTTTGATATTGTTCTTTCTGCTGCTGGCTTGATTATTGCCGCTCCACTGATGGTACTTGCAGCAATTGCGATTAAAGCAACATCAAAAGGACCTGTTTTTTTTAAACAAACAAGAGTCGGCAAATGGGAAGAACCGTTTTCCGTTATCAAGTTCCGAACCATGCTGGAAAATGCGGAATCACAGACAGGGCCGGTATGGGCCAACGAAGATGATCCCCGAATAACTACTGTAGGTAAATTTCTTCGTAAATGTCGGCTGGATGAACTTCCCCAACTATGGAATGCACTCAAAGGCTCTATGAGTCTCGTTGGGCCCAGGCCGGAACGTCCCGTGTTTGTCAAGACACTTAAAGACAAGCTTCCCTATTACGCTGAACGACATACGGTAAAACCCGGAATTACCGGTTGGGCACAGATCTCATACGGCTATGGCGCTTCGGAAGAAGATGCTTTAAAAAAGCTGGAATACGATCTTTTTTATACAAAGCATCTCTCTCTTCTCATGGATCTATTAATCATTATCAAGACCATCAAAATTGTGATACTGGGCAAGGGGGCAAGGTAATAGCTGAAAAGCTGATGGCCGATAGTACAAGAGTGCATGTTTTTGCTTTTTTATTTAATTATAGCAACAAGTTATTAAGACTTTTCCCATGTAGGTCAAGGGGCGGAGCTATGTCCACACATGGGTTAATGGGTTAACGAGAACCTTAAACATAGCGGAAATAAATCCAATGTTAAACAAAACCTATCATCTCGTATTTCTTTTCAGCCTTTTGTTGGCTGCTTTATTTCCGGCAGTCGAACTGATTCATGCACAGGAAAAATTGGCAATTACAGAAGGTTCTTATAAAATTGGTAAGGGAGATATTCTGGAAGTACGTGTATGGAAAGAGCCTGATTTGTCCACAGGAACCTTTGTCAGGATGGATGGAATGATCTCGCTCCCACTTCTTAACGATGTATTGGCTGCCGGCCAAACTCCCATGCAGTTGAGGGAGGATATCAATAAGAGACTTGAAGACTTTATTGAGGATGCCACTGTCACCGTCATGGTGAAGACGTCAACAAGCCAGAAGTTCTACATTCTTGGGGAAATAGCCCGAACCGGAGAATATCCTCTGATAAAAGACCTTACTGTTCTACAGGCCTTCGCCCTTGCCGGCGGATTTACCGAATGGGCGTCTAAAAAAGAAATCATTCTTCTTCGTCATCAATATGGTAAAAATAAAATTATAAGAGTGAATTATAAAAATATCGTAAAAGGAAAAGATTTTAGTCAAAATATACTGATACAAGCAGACGATACTATTATAGTTCCATAAAAAACCAAGGAACAATGAAAACAACAATTTTTGCTCTCATAGCGACATGCGCAATCTTATTGTCTACTTCACTATCTTTTGGATTGCAGACAACCTTTACACCCGGTATTTTGTTTAGCGAAGAATATACAGATAATCATTATCGGACAAACAACGATAAAGAACACGAATGCATCACCATTATAGCCCCTTCTATCAAAGCTCAAATTCTTGAAAAAACCGGCGGTGCAGAAATTTTTTATAAACCCTCATATGTTGCTTACGATAAATTTGATGACAACAATATATTGCGTCAAAGTGCTATTTTTTCCGGCTGGGCACAGATAGTAAAAAATTTTCGTCTGGATGTTAGTGACTCATTCCTGCGCACTGAAGAACCTGATGAAGAAGAA
>DAOURZ010000143.1 GCA_030627475.1 Deltaproteobacteria bacterium
AATTATATGTGCGACCCCTTGACCTATCATAGTCCCAACAGCCTGCCCCGATGCAATTATGTTGCCTTTTTCCTTCAGCACGTAAGTTTCAAGAACTCTCTTTGATGAACTTTGTGAATGCACGGTTTCCGGCCTTGCCTGTACAATATACAGTTTGCCGGTGCCAACATTTACGCCGTCACCGTCTTTAGCCCATTCAATGTCCATGTGTTTTTGATAATGATCTTCGATAATACATGTCCACTTGGCAAGCTGGATGATTTCATCATCGCTTAATATATACCCCCCCCGCTCCTCCGGAGTGGTGTCTATATTTTTGACTGTTTTTCTGTCATGTGGATCCGGATTATAAATCATTTTAATTTCTTTACTTCCCACCCTCTTGCCAACAATTGGCTTTTTTCCTTCTTTAAGGGTGGGCTTGAAGACGTAATATTCATCAGGATTAACAACGCCAAGCACTACGTTTTCGCCAAGTCCCCAGGAACCGGTTATAAAAATTGCATCCTCAAAACCACTCTCTGTATCAATTGAAAAAATGACTCCGGCCGAAGCCGCATCACTGCGAATCATTTTCTGAATAGCAATGGACAGGTAAACGTCAAACTGTCCAAATCCCTTGTCATGACGATAGGAAATCGCACGATTGGTAAACAGGCTTGCAAAACATTTCCGGCAGTTTTCAATAAGAGCATCTGTCCCTCTGATATTAAGAAAAGTTTCCTGTTGACCGGCAAAAGAGGCATCCGGCAAATCCTCCGCTGTAGCAGACGAACGAACCGCCACATCCACATTCGGACCATACTCCTCTTCCATTTTCTTATAGGCCTCAACAATAGCCTGCCTCAGGTCATCCGGAAACCTGGCATTTCCGATTATGTCTCTGACCTTCTCGCCACGCTTCTGAAGATTTTTCATATCATGCGTATCAAGTCCTGCCATGGCATCAAATACATCATTTTCAATCCCGGCTGTTTTAATCAAATGTTTATAAGCATAAGAAGTGATGGCGAAACCATGAGGAACAGCAACGCCTTTAGAAGTTAGTTTTTGATACATTTCGCCTAGCGAAGCATTCTTTCCGCCAACCAGGGCGACATCACCGATTGAAATTTCATCAAACCAAAGGATAAATGCCTTGTCATGTTTATCTGCCATCTTTGTCTCCTAATCAGCTCTTTAAGGGTAATTTGTTAATATAATACAAAATAATACCAATAGCCATCTATTAATATTTATTTGTTAAAAGCTTCCCGACCGACCTAAACATCTTGTAATTATTCAAAATAACCGCGGAGGCCTTACAGCATACAAAGTTCAGAAATGCTGCCATTTTATGTATTTATTAAAACATCAATACACGAGAGGATAATTTCTAAGAAATTTTGGTTTATCCACCAATTTTCAATAACCAGTTTTCACTTTTAATCCTAAGCCATTAAAATTATAGAATAACGATTCATTTGGAAAACTTTCATTGTTTATATCTAAACTAATATATAAGTGTCAATATTAACCTTTCGCTAATTTTCTTTAAAAATACAAAACTTGTTAAGAAACGTGGACAGTAAACTATTGTTTGAAAATCTATAAGTGTAAAGGATACTTCGGGTTAGGGTCGCTCGAACAGAGACTTATATCAAATATCCGGTTTCAAAAGTAAAATCTTGACAGCTATGAGCTGCTTTGTTATTAAAATAAATTTCTCAATTCTTAATCATTTATATTTTTAATATTTTTTAAATTTATTCCTTGCTCTGAATTATAATTTCAGGGCTTAATATCCAAAAGGAGGTTTAATGAGAAGGTACGAAACATTTATAATTATTGATCCTGATCTATCAGATGAAGAACGAAGTCCTGTTTTCGAAAAAGTAAAAGATTTGATCCAACAAGAGGGATGCCTTCTGGTAATGCTTGATGAATGGGGGGCAAGAAAACTTGCATATGAAATCAAAAAAAAGTCTCGTGGATATTATGTCCGTTTAGAGTATTGCGGAACAGGAAAACTCGTTGACGAAATGGAACGTTTTTTCCGAATTGATGACAAGGTTATGAAGTACATGACAGTCTTACTGGACAAATCTGCTGACATAAAACTTATTAAAGAAGAAATGGCCAAAACTGAAATTAAAAAAAGCAAGCCCGATCAAAATAAATCCGATATTGAACAAGGCACAACTCAAGATGCTTCTGATATCAATGATTCTGAAACGGCTGCGGATGAAACAACAAAAACAACAGAAAGCGAATAAACAGGAGAAAGACATGGCTATTCCTTCACATTCAAGAAAAAACAAATCAAATCATGGTAAAAAAAGAGTATATCATCGGCGAAAAATATGCCGTTTTTGTGCAGATACAAGTCTTGCAATAAATTATAAGGAGCCTAAAACACTCAAATATTTTATTACTGAACGAGGCAAAATTATTCCAAGACGTATATCCGGAACATGCGCTAAACATCAACGTGCTCTGACACATGCCATAAAACGAGCCCGAACAATTGCATTTCTACCATACGTGGGGACTTCTGCTATACGTGGAGACAATTGACCATATTTATAATCCGCTCAACTTTCTGATCGGCCTCGGATCTCCGGCATAGCCTGAATTTATAGGCTTTAGAAACGTGGACGAATTAATCTCCACAGCAGGTTCATAAATTTGGGTCGGATTTGTTAGATCCCGGATCACAAAAGTTAATGGCATAAGCGGGCGGGCCGGACAAAGGTGGCTTGAAGCTGTAATGCATGGTTATGGAAGTTGTTTTGGCTACGTTCCAAAGGTGTAATGCTGCCTTTCGTTGAGGAGACAAGAAGATAGTGCCACAAATTGTTCAAGAAAATGTATCAAAGGATATAATAAGTGGTATAGCAATAATAGTATTTATATTTACAGCCTCAATATATCTTCCGGTAATAGGTTTTTTCTTTTCTTTGCTTATTCCCCTGCCGATTCTTTTTTATCGCTCAAAAGTAGGGAGAAAAACAGGAATTATAGTTTATATCCTGTCAATCATAATGATGATTGTAATAACAGGCCGTATATCGTTAGATATATTTTTTTTTGTTGAATTACTACTGCTTGGTTTTGTTCTTGGTGAACTAATTGAAATGCGTTTATCAATTGAAAAAACAATTGGTTATGCCTGCGCCTCCGTTCTGATAGCGGGAATTATTATCTTGTTCTTTTACAGCAATTTGTCAAATACTGGAATTTACACACTGGTATCCGAATATATATCACGGAATCTTGACCTGACTATGGCGATGTATGAGAGTATGGGGGTTTCAGATGAAAGCATACACGTTATCTCAAATTCAATAGAAAAGATACAGTACGTACTTGTACGAATTATTCCTGCTATGCTTATATCTTTAATCTTGTTTGTGTCGTGGTTCAGCCTGTTAATCGCAAGACCAATGCTTAAAGCTAAAAATATTTTTTCCCCTGATTTTGGTTCTCTTAAATTATGGCAAGCCCCGGAATTTATGGTATGGATTTTTATAGGCTGCGGCGCAGCGCTTATTTTGTCGGACAATATTTTTAAAATTTTAGGATTAAACGGTCTGATTGTCCTTATGACAATATATTTTTTTCAAGGCATAGCAATTGTGTCCTTTTATTTTGAAAAAAAAAACGTTCCACGTATATTCAGAATTTTCCTATATAGCGTCCTTGCTTTGCAACAGTTGGTTCTGCTTTCTGTTATAGGGCTTGGTTTTTTTGATATGTGGCTTAATTTCAGAAAATTAGGTACAAAAAATTAAACCTGAGTTGAACAATTTTTTTGGAAAAAAATGTACTTAGGAACGTGGACAAATTAACTTTTGTAAGTAGGCACACAGATTTGGGTCGAATTTGCCCAAATTTTAAATATAGGCTCAGATCACAAAAATTGATGGAATAGCGAAACATTTCAATATTTTTGAGATTTAAAATCAAATAACGCCGGCCTGAAGCTGTGATGCATGGTTGCGGAAGTTAATTCGTCCATGTTCCTTATATCTTGATGCATAAGGGTTTGCGAAAACCGTAGGCAAACCCGTGGACATGCCAGGGATTTTCGCTAATCCTTGATGCGCAGGAGATCAAGTGCAGAACAGCCAGGAATCATTCAATTCAGATTAAACTGGCAATTCAGCTATAAAGCTGTTTGTGGAGGTTATAATGAAAGTAATTTTGAAAGAAACTATAGAATCACTAGGTATAATCGGTAGTGAAGTTAATGTTGCCAAAGGTTATGCCCGCAATTATCTCTTGCCTCAAAATAAGGCTGTTCCGGACACACCTCAAAACCGCAGAATGCTGAAACAGGAAAAGGTTAAATTCGAACTCCGGATAGTCAAAGAAAAAAGTCTTGCTGAAGAAATGGCCAATAAACTTAAAGGGATCGTTTGCACAATAGCTGCAAAAGTTAGTGAAGAAGATCGCCTGTATGGTTCAATTTCTGCGAATGATATTATTAATTCACTTGCAAGCCAGAATATAGAAGTTGAAAAAAGAATGATTTTGCTTAGTGAGCCCATAAAAAAAATCGGCACATACAAAGTTCCTATACAAGTTTACAAAGGAGTTGAGCCTGAAATAACCGTTGAAATAGTCCAGGAATAAAAGTATTATGTCTTCATTCATAGGTTCATAGGTTAGTCCCTACAAAACAATGCGGGTCAATAATTTCAACAAGTTACATGTTATAGCTGTTGCCACCTTTGCGCGGAAGTGGGACTTTAGTCCCGCAAAAACACTGTGCAACAAGGCGGACATAAG
>DAOURZ010000032.1 GCA_030627475.1 Deltaproteobacteria bacterium
AGCGATGCAGGCATTTGAAAAAGCGGCAAAACAGATATCTGATCCCGGACAGGCGTGGTTGATGACAGGATATGCCGCCTGGAATTCAAACGATTTGAGCAAGGCGCGGCAGGCATTTACAAAAGCACTGAAGTACCTGAAACAAAAAGATAAGGCAAGGGAATCCTTACTCCGTGTGGAAAGGATAATGGTCAATATCGACAACTCATAACAGTTATTTCGTCCACGTTCCCAAGCATTATTGTCATGCCACTTTGTTAGCCAAAGTTTTCAGTTCCGCTATCATATCTTCCGGAAATCGGATAGAAATTGATTTCAGTTTCCAAACTACCGAATATTATTCCCACTCAATGGTACTGGGCGGCTTGGAGCTAATGTCATAAACTACACGATTAATGCCTTTTACTTCATTAATAATACGGCTGGATATCTTGCCAAGCAGAGAGTGAGGGAGTCTGGCCCAGTCTGCGGTCATGGCATCCTCGCTGGTCACCGCTCTAATAGCTGCAATATATTCGTAAGTCCTCCGGTCTCCCATGATCCCCACGCTTTTCAGTGGAAGGAGTACAACAAAGGATTGCCAGAGTTTTTTGTACAGGCCATTCTCCTTAATTTCTTCAAGAAGAATGACATCCGCCTTCCGCAAGATGGAAAGCCTTGCATTGGTGATATCACCAATAATTCGAATGGCCAGACCCGGACCAGGGAAGGGTTGTCTCCAGACAAGATCTTCCGAAAGTCCGAGCTCTTTTCCGAGAACACGCACTTCATCTTTAAAAAGATGTTTAAGAGGTTCAATGAGTTTGAGCTTCATATTTTTTGGAAGCCCACCCACATTATGGTGAGATTTGATTACTGCGCTGGGACCTCCGTAAGCTGACTTTGACTCAATAATATCCGGATAAAGTGTTCCCTGTGCAAGAAATTCCACACCCTGAAGCTTGCACGCCTCTTTTTCAAAAACCTCTATAAATGTGCGGCCGATAATCTTCCGCTTTTTTTCAGGATCAACAACTCCCTTTAATTGACTCAGAAACTTCATCTTCGCGCTAACAAATCTTGGATTCATCTTGAAGTGCTTCTTAAAAAGCCACTTGACCTGCTCTGCTTCACCTTGCCTCAGAAGACCGTTATCAACAAAAATGCAAGTCAATTGCTTATCAATAGCCCGATGGAGAAGAAGCGCCGTTACCGAGGAATCAACACCTCCGCTTAAGCCAAGGATCACTCTCTTATCTCCAACGAGAGATGTGATCTCCCTGACAGACTCTTTGATGAAAGATTTCATCGTCCAGGTTTTTCTGCACCCGCAGGTAGCGAACATAAAGTTCTTCAACATCGTTTTTCCCTTGGGTGTATGAGCAACTTCAGGATGGAATTGTAATCCGTAAAGCTTTTTTGCAGGATTTTCTATAGCCGCCACCAACGTGCTGGCAGTCGATGCCGTTACTCTAAAACCCCCGGGCAAGCTGCCGACCATGTCTCCATGGCTCATCCAGCACTTTGTCTTTTTCTTGATTCCGGAAAAAATACCCGTGTTATCTTTTATTAGGAGTTCAGCAAGGCCGTATTCTCTCTTTTCTGCCCTCTTTACTTCTCCCCCCAGTGCATCCACCATGTACTGCATACCGTAGCAGATACCGAGAATCGGAATACTCAGGTCAAAAATTTTAATATCCACCCGCGGGCTGTTTTTTTCATAAATACTTGCAGGACCTCCGGACAGAATAATCCCCTCAGGTGCCATTGTTTTGATCTCGGCAACGCTGATCCCGGGTGGTTCAATCCGGCAGTAAACACAATGCTCACGCACTCGTCTGGCAATAAGTTGATTGTACTGTGAACCAAAGTCAATAATTAAGATCACGTTTACTTCCTTTCTTCACGCCTTTTTTATTCAAGCTCTGCTGAAATAATAATTGCTTCGGCAACACAGCGCATTGATTTGCGGGTATCCATACTGCGCTTTCGAATCCAGTGATATGCCTCATCTCCGGTTTTGTTGCGCAGATTCATAAGGACTTCCTTTGCACGTTCTACCAGCTTACGTGTTTCAAGTTCTTCCTGGACGACCCTGGTTTTTACCATAAGTTCCGTATTAAGTATTGCTACAGCCGCCTGGTTGGCTACAGTAATTATCAGGTTAACTTCCGTTTCGGAAAATTTATAAGGACTTGCTGTGAAACAATTTAATACACCTATCACTTTTTTATCCTTGACCTGAAGAGGCACGCTAACCATTGATACGAGACCAAGTTTGTTTGCCATTTCTTTTTCCTTGAATCTCGGTTCATCAAGGACATTTTCTATGACTAACGGACATTTATGTGTAGCCACAAAACCGACAACACCTTCATTCATATTTAATGATCTGTCTTTCATATATTCAGGATCAATAGTTTGAGCAGCTTTCAAACGAATCATTGCGGGATTAACACTTTCGTCCAAAAGCCATAATGAACAGATTTCAACACCGGTTACCCTGGCCGTAACCATCACAATCAGTTTAAGAATATCTTCCAGATACAGGTCTGAAGTAATTGCCCTGCTGATATCCATAAGAGCTTTTATATATTTATTTTGAGCTTCAGACACTATCCATTACGTCCTTTTTTTTATATTTCGTCCACGTTCCTTAGGGCACCATTGAACTGAAGTGGACCCCAAGTCAAGGACAATTTTCTCCTAAATTAAGATGTGCTTTTTTTTTGACTATTAAATGAATTACTTTGTCCGGTTTTCCCCCTATCATTTTTCCTAAGTTCTTTCCTTCTGTTTTCAACCTGATCCGGAAAACAAAACAGCCGAACCACACTAAAGGTGATTCGGCTGCTTTGTTTTATTTAAGTGACACTCTAATGATTTTTTATTCTCTACCTGCTATTATGCTTGTGGAAGAGGTTAGTTAATTATCATTAGTCCTAACTAATTTACAGGTAAATTATGAGCTATACCATGACAATCGCCGCACTTGGTACCTTGCAACATCCTTTTTGAATGAGGTGTGCCGTGGCATTCGCTGCACAAAGGTATTTTCTTATGTTCTGAATGACAATCCGAACACTTAACATCTGTGTGTTTAGTATAATTATTCTGCAGTAAGTCATATGCCTGAGTATGGCAGCCTGCACAAACAAGATTTGGAGTCTCCTTCTTGCTATAGGTTATCTTTTTAGGCATATGAACCGGGTGACACCCCATACAGGTATTATCGTCCATAGCATACTCCGGACTATGGGAAGACCCGTGGCATTCATTACATTGAGGTATATAGCCATGTTTTACGTGATGACAATCTGCACATGCAACCTCTGTTGTATGCCTGCTGACATTATCAGTAATTTGTTTGGTTTCTTTTGTATGACAAGACTTGCAGGCATTATTGCTTAACACTGCGCCAGGAATAATAAGAGGTGCATGAGGATCTGTATGACATGAAGCACAATCCACGAGTGGAGCGTTTTTTGTACCTTCGCCGTGGAATACTCCGTGACAGGTTTTACATTTCGGTATAACTGTCTCATATGGACGTTTTTTGGGATTAAACATATGGAATTGGGTATGACAGTCAACACATTCTATCTGATGTTTTCCACCGACATCTTTAATGCGGTCAAATACACCGATATGGCACTGAGCACACTGAGCCGCCGAATGAAGAGGTTGAGGCTGAATATCATATAGTAGCCCACCAATCTTTTTATCTTCTTTAGTCGAAACAAGCTCGACTTCATCAGGCGTCGGCACTGCACTCTTGTCACATCCAACGGTAACAAGCAATAGTGCTGCAATAGCCATAATACCAAAAACTATGGTTCCCTCTTTTACACTCTTCATCTACGTCACCTCCATTAATTACTTTCTTTATCAAGACTTTTATTTCAAATCATGGGCTATACCATGACATTGCCCGCATTCAGGATATTTACTTAACATCTTGGCAGGATGGGGTTCGCCATGGGGTATCTTGCATGAAACACATGTCGGGACTGTCTTGTGAACAGCTTTATGACAGTAAACACATGATAAATCCTTATGTTTGGTTGTATTCTTGTTCAACA
The DNA here is from genome assembly GCA_030627475.1 of Deltaproteobacteria bacterium. Classification (GTDB taxonomy): domain Bacteria; phylum Desulfobacterota; class Desulfobacteria; order Desulfobacterales; family ETH-SRB1; genus B13-G4. Next base: position 4,062 of record DAOURZ010000032.1, read on the forward strand.
ATGTGTACGCCTCGCCGTGGCAGGCGGCACAGTAATGTGAAGGTGTTTCCTGATCGTAAGTAATAGCAAGGGGCATATGTACCGGATGGCATGAAAGACAGGCATCTACGTTCATGTCTTCGGTATGTTTTTCATGACATTCCATACATTCAGGAATATAACGATGTTTTGTGTGACATTCATTACAGGCCAGGTTTGTATGAGCGCTGGGATTCTCTTTTACTTCAACTCCTTGCTTTTCATGGCATGTCAGGCATGGAGCAGATATTTCCCCTTCTATATTTAAAGCCAGAGGAGCATGAGTATCCGAATGACATGAGCCGCAATTTTCAAGTTTGTAATGAGAACTGTCAGTATGGCATACGCTGCAATCAGGAATAGCATTTTTACCCTCAGGCGGATGTTCTGTATGACAATCCAGACATCCAACCTCTGTTTTATGCTTATTACCGCTGTCAGCTATTGTAGCCGGTTGTTTCTCATGACATTTAATACAATCGGAATTTGAAAGCGAGAAGCTTTCCTGATTTGCTGCAAATGCGCCGGTGCTGTACATAATCAACACCAATAACGAAAATAAAATTCCTGTTTTCTTTCTCATATCTTCCTCGTAACCGCAACCTGTTGCTTATCAATAACTAAAAGCCCATCCTTACTTAATAAGGTTTTTTCAAAGTAAGTTAAAATGGGAATGATGATGATGCTCAAAATTTACCAAGATGCCAAATCAGGATGCCAAATAATTAAGAAAATTATTTGGCTGCAGGTATCAAAGTATTGAATATGCTACCATCACAAATTATCTTATGTCAAGTTTTTTTTCTTCCATATGGCGGCCTTATAATTCGCTGCCTATCTCTCCGAGTCCATAAAGACTAACTATAAATCCATACTTGCGGTCGTTTTCGTTATCATCGTAAGAGCACTTGATAGACCAGCACTGTGATTTATATAAAAAGCCGATACCGGTTTTTATATTTCTACTATTATATATATTACGTTCATATTCACAAAATGCTTCAAGGCTGTCTGAAAGTATTAAATCAATATTATAATAAACAGACTCACTTGAATCAAAAGTATATCTGTGTTCAACAAACAACTTGTCCCCTCGATAATCCGATAAAGTTACTGCAACATTACGAGACAAAAAAGAATCTTCATACCGGCACCATTCTGCATCAGCCTTCAAAGACAAATATTTGACGGGTGAAAGCTCAAGTTCAGCGTAAATGGGAGAAAACGGCTCAGGATTGTCATCTCTTTCCTCACCAATGTTATAACTCTGTTTTATCAAAAAACGGCAGAACTCATTATAGCCATAACTTGCAGGCTCATCATTTTTTTCATCCGCAACCCCGTTTTTTTGTTCTGCATTTTCCTTTGATCTTGAGGTAAAAGTGTTTGTAATTGAACAGGTAACAAGGTTGTTCTTTTCAATACTGTCCGGATATTCTTTCTGGTCCTGCTCAGGTGTGTAACTATAAATAATTTGTGGCTTAATTGAATGCTTGATTCTGTCCAGGTTTTTTCCATTTATATCGTATATCTTATAAATTCCAGTAGATAAATCCAGATTTATGTCATAAATCTGTCGGTTTAATATATTGTGTGCTTCTACCTCCCTGTCTGAATAGTCATCAACATACCAAATCGTTTCCCTGACCCCTAAAGATGGTTCAAAACTGAAATAATTTCCAAAATTGCAAAGAAGATAAAACCTTGGATATAAATCCATGCGATGAAGTCTGTTTCCATCCTTACTGTAAGAATACGTATATTCAGAATCGAAATCCATATAAAAAGGTGTATTTAATATCTTCCGTTTTAATGCATTAAACCCGATCAGCGGCAGTTTATGTAAGGTTGTATCCGTATCCTCCTGACGTCGATTAATGACATTATCATACCATCGCAGTTCTGCATTAAAGCTGTACTGCGACCAGCTCTTGTTAATGCTCAAACTGTTTACCCTTGTGGAATCATCGTATTCGTCAATATTTCTGCCAAAATTTAAATAATAATAATCACTTGTTTTCTCAAACCCTGTATATCCATTTTTAAATTCATGCAAGTAATCCTGATCACTGATAATATCCATATCCAATTTTGCAGAAAAGCCAAAAGGCATGGCCTGGTCATGCTTCCATCTTAACCAGTAGCGATCGGTATTGGGCCGCAGTACGTCATCTTCTGTATAAGCCCATTCTTCACTCTGAATACCGTTATCAACCTTTTTATCTTTCAAAAAATCATACATTAGGGTTCCTTTTGAATCATTGTCTAAAACATACCTGTATTCAAAAGCAACTTTGTCTCCACGACGCCCCATATGATATAAATAAAAGGTTGCATCCGAACTTTCATTTATAGCCCAATAAAAAGGCTGATTATATTCTTCCCCTTTTCGTTTTGAATATCCAAGTTGTGGTGGAAGTAAACCGGACTGACGTTTTTGTTTGGCGGGAAAAACAAAAAAAGGAACATACAGCAAAGGGACTTTTTTTGCCCAAAGAGTTGCATGATTAACAAAACCGTAACCTTCCAGCGTAACTTTTAAATTGTTTCCGGTAATTTTCCATGCAGGGTTTTCACCGTCACAGGTTGTCAAACCGGCTTTATCCACAAAATAGCTGTTTTTCCCCAGCTTTTTTATTTTATTACCTTTTATATAAAAATGGTTTTCTTTAAGAAATACAGTTCCATTATAGATTGTTCCGGTCTCAGCCTCCAAATCCATTTCCATGCGGTCACCGATTAAAACATCTTCACCTGCTGTCATTATCACATGACCAACCGCAAGAACCTCCATTGTATTGCAATTAAAACCAATAAAATCAGCAGTCAGTTTTCTGTTTTTTTTTGTTATAATTACATAACCTTTTGCAATATAGTGATCGGCTTTATTATCATAACTTATTTCGTCTGCAAAAACATGCCACGGTTCTGTCGAATCATCCTCAAAGAATTTATCCTGCATTCCGGCACAAACACAAACAGGAATAAAAGTCAAAAAAACAAGTAAGCCAGCAAGTAAGATAGACAAGCAAGTTATAAACTTTATCCGATTTATAAAACATATTTTGGAAATGAAATAAAAATTTTGGAAATAATTCATGTTACAAAAAAATGACCGGGATAATGGCTCGGTAAAAAGTTTCGGGATCAAATCCATTTAATACGACTGTCTGATTTTTTTCGTTCAACAATTTCGCCGATAAGATAGCTCTTTTCGCCCATAGCGCCAAGTCTTTCCATCACATCCTGTGCAACTTCTTCAGACAATACAGCTATCATGCCGATACCATTATTAAAAGTGTGCAGCATTTCTTGTTCGGATATCTTGCCGGCCTGTTGTAAAAATGTAAAAACAGGAGGAACATCCCAGCTTCCCCTTTTTATTACAATATTGCAAGATTTAGGAATAATTCGAAGAATGTTATCTATGATACCTCCACCGGTTATATGCGCAAGACCCAGGATCGGAAGATCTCTGTAAATACGATAAATAATATTCGAATATATTCTGGTGGGCTTAATCAGTTCCTCTCCCAATACTTTACTCAGCTCAGGCACATAACTATCAATTTTTAACTTTAAAATATCAAAACATATCTTGCGTACGAGTGAATATCCATTACTATGAAGCCCGCTTGATGCAATACCAATAATTTTATTGCCTACATGAATCTCCGATCCATCAATAATTTTACCGTTATCTACAATTCCTACAGCGAAACCAGCCAGATCATATTCGTTATTTCTGTAAAATCCAGGCATTTCAGCGGTTTCACCACCTGTTAGAGCGCATGAGGCCTGCCGGCAGCCCTCGGCAATTCCCTTTATGATTTCAGTTACAGTATCTGTTTTTAGTTTGCCTGTTGCAAGATAATCAAGAAAGAAAAGCGGTTTTGCTCCCTGAACAGCAATATCGTTAACGCACATGGCAACAAGGTCAATACCAACTGTATTGTGTTTATCCATCATAAAAGCAATTTTAAGTTTGGTACCAACACCATCTGTCGAGCTGACAAGAACCGGTCTTTCCATCCCTGCAATATTAAGCGAAAAAAGGCCTCCGAATCCTCCTATTTCACCAATAACACCAGTTCTGGAGGTTTGTTTTGCTATTTCTTTAATTTTACCGACCAGAGCATTCGCTTTATCTATATCTACCCCTGCATCAGCGTAAGTAAGAGAATCAGTCATATAAATCTCCCTGAAAGTTTATATCAAAGTTATTACCTAAATTGAGCGTTTTTACTCGACCTGCACTAATCTCTTGAGCATCAAGGCTTCGCGAAAATTCTCAACATATCCACGGTATGCCTGCAGTTTTCGCAAACCTTGCTGCATCAAGATATCAGCACATCTCTTCGCAAAAAATCATTCAACTTAGGTATTATTAAACTTGAAAATTAAATTGAATCAGGTTAAAAGTCAAAACAATTTTTAGGGCATAATTTTGGGAGGTCGAAAAGGTATTGGTATGAAAGAAATAAATATAGGATTACTCGGATGTGGTACGATTGGTACAGGTACTGCAAAAATTTTTATTGAAAGCAAAGATCTTATCCGCGCACGGGTTGGAACTACTCTGAATTTGAAACGTATTGCCGATATAGATATTAATAGAGACAGAGGAATAAAATTCAATAAAGGTGTTTTGACTACCGATGCTTCAGGAATTGTTGATGATTCGGACATTGACATTATTATTGAACTGATTGGAGGAGAGGGAATAGCGAAGGACTTAATTTTAAGGGCCATTAATAATGGAAAGCATGTAGTTACTGCAAACAAGGCACTTCTTGCAAACCACGGCAAGACAATATTCAAGGCCGCAGATAAAAAAGGTGTAGGTATTGCCTTTGAAGCAAGTGTTTGCGGGTGTATACCTATTATCAAAACTTTACGTGAGGCACTGGTCGGAAACCGGATTAATTCAATGATCGGTATCTTAAACGGTACATGTAATTATATCCTTTCAAAAATCACCGATGATAAAAGCAGCTTTAAAGATGCACTGTCCGAAGCGCAAGCGAAAGGATTTGCAGAGGCAGAGCCATCTCTGGATGTGGAAGGTCTTGATACAGCTCACAAACTATCCATATTGTCATCACTTGCCTATGGAATGGAAATCAATCTTGACGATATTTATATTGAGGGCATTTCAGAAATTACTCCCCTTGATATTGAGTTTGCCGGACAGTTTGGATACAGGATAAAGCTCCTTGCGATCAGCAAAAACAGGGGAAATAAAGTTGAAATAAGAGTACATCCTGCCATGATTCCTTTTAACAATCTTCTTTCCAGTGTCAATGGTACGTTAAATGCTATTACAGTGTCCGGCGATGCAGTAGGCGACATAATGCTTTACGGGCATGGAGCCGGCATGATGCCTACCGCCAGTGCTGTAGTCAGCGACACGGTTGATCTTGCGCGCGACCTTTTATCCGGTGCAAGAAAA
>DAOURZ010000429.1 GCA_030627475.1 Deltaproteobacteria bacterium
AAAATCAATAGCATACAAAAATCGAACTCATCAATGTAGAAGTATAACTATTTGATTTTGTTAGATGGTAAAAGTATGCTTTTGAAAATCCCCGCACTTTTAATCGCACCCGGAGGAGTGTGTTGCTCTATTTTTAATACCAAAACCTGTTATTTTAATTGTATAAGCAATAATTATCAAAAAATCATATAACATCGCCAGAAACAAAAGAGCCTACTAAAATAGCAAAAGACAAGACTTCTGAAGCAAAGAAAACTAGGCTGGAGAAAACTGTTAATTTCCACTGCATAAAATAGAACCACTTTTTATTTCGCTTTCAAACTTTCATTATCAACGATCACTGGGGCGCAGGTCTTTAGCCTGCATTTATATAAGAGCAGGCTAAAGACCTGCGCCCTAGCTGATATGATTCTTAACTCAGTGGAATTGAAGTTCTTTTGCTTGGGAATAAAAACACAGCGTTTAAATATTAAAAAGTAGGGTGAAAAAACTAGATTTTCATCACCCCACTTATTATCCAAGCAACAAAAAATCTATTGACTCATCATCACACGTTTAGCTTCGGCTTCTAAATCTCTATACGGTGTCCCTTCCACTGTTACACCCACAAGATCAATCGTTCCGCCACTAAATTTACTCGGTGATGGATATAATTCACTCACCGCGTCACCACTATCATAAGCGATACATAAACCGTCACCAGAGAGCGTAAATTTAGCAGGCTGAGTTTTCATCGATCCTTCAGCCACTAACTCTTGGTTAATATATAGCTTAGTCCTACCGACAGATTCACCATTTTCACCTGTTTTTTCTCTGATAAATTCCATGCCGACGGTATATTTTCCAGCCGCTAAGTTGATAGACGATTCAAACACTTGTTCAGGTTTGATGCCTAAAAAGTTATACACATAGTAGAGTTTATTATTCTTAATAAATAAAGAATGTCCGCCAAATCGTGAGCCGTGCGCAAAAATAACGCCTGATGCATTGTCAGTCAGCTCTACATTCGCCAGTATTTTATACGAACGCCCTCTAACATTAACCGCTACACCTTCTGGAACAGGTGCTGTATTAGGGTAATAAACGTATCTATCCCTAGCAGGTTCTTGTGACGGTCTTTCTATCGCAATAATTTCAGCCGCACTTCTATCATCTAACGGTAAAACATTATTCTTTTCCGCTTCTACAAACCAAGCAGCAATTAATTCCTGTAATTTTTCAGGATGTTCTTTGGCAAGGTCTTTCGATTCAGATCTATCAACGTCAACATGGTATAGCTCCCAATCATCTTGATCAAAATGACCTTTACCTGAAAGAGGTGCGTGAATCGCAGCTGCTTTCCAGCCATCTTTCCAAATTCCACGCGAACCTAACATAGCAAAATATTGCACTTCTTTTCTGGTTGGATCAGTGGGTTTTGCATCAAAAGTATAAGCCATTGATACGCCTGATAGTGGCTCTTGCTCAACACCTTGGTAAACTGCTGGCATTTCCAAGCCCACTAACTCAAGAATGGTCGGTACAATATCCACTGAATGGTGATATTGCTGACGTACTTCACCTTTCGCTTTTATGCCTTTTGGCCAAGAAATAATAAGTGGGTCATTGGTTCCACCTGCATATTGTGAGTAACGTTTAAACATTTTGAAGGGTGCAGAAAAAGCAGAAGCCCAGCCTGTTGGAAAATGCTCATACGTTTCTGGTCCACCTAACACCTCTAAATATTTCATGTTTTCTGATAATTCATCAGGGT
>DAOURZ010000242.1 GCA_030627475.1 Deltaproteobacteria bacterium
GAAACTGAATATAGCAAATTCAAACGTTAAGATCATGGATGAAAATGAAAGGGTGATTCCGCACATTGCAGCCGGGACATTTAGCGAAACTCTGAAATTTGATCTTTTGGTTCAGCGAAAAGTCCACCCCGGCGAGCTTCCTGTAAGGATTTCTCTTACACAGGCAGATTTTTCGGATGTAGATTTTGAGCATAAACTCATGGTAAAGGCTGAGGGAGCTGAAATGATGGAAGTTGCCTCAGCAACAGGAGGCAAGGCACGCCGTTTTACATCTTCAGGATCAATCGGACCTGTTCTTGCCATTGCCCGCCCTCAAAACGGCCTTCGTGTTTATGATGAAAGTCTTGATATTTCAGGAACTGTTGTTGATGCAAGAGGAATTGACAAAATTGAGGTAAAGATAAACGGAAGGCAAAAACCTGTAACGATTGCATCTGCATCTACGATGAACAAAAAGGAGTTCTTTGCGAGCCTCCACCTGAAAAACGGAGAAAACAGGATAGTAGTCGCGGCCTATAACAACAGCGATATCAGAAGCGAAGAGGTCAGAATTGTTTATAAAGTGACGGCGATTGGAAGCGAATCTCATATCCCGCCACTTTCGCTTTTTTGCGACGTGGATAAAAAGGCTCTGGAGCTGCCTGCTGTTGGCCAAAATGTTGATTACAAAAAATGGGCAGTTGTGATTGGTGTGGAAAAATATCGCAGGGCTCCGTCCGTGCCCTATGCCCAAAGAGACGCCCAGGCTGTTTACGAATATTTTACACGGCTCTTTCGCATTCCGGCTGAAAACTGTTTTGCTCTTTTTGATGAACAGGCAACATTAGGCGAATTTCTGGACTTGTTCGAGGACCGGTTGCCGGCTTTAGTAAGCAAAGGAGATACTGTTTATTGCTATTTTGCCGGACACGGCGTGCCGGATGTCGGAGATCAGACGTCGTACCTGCTCCCGTATGACGGGAAACCCTCCAATCCAAAACGAACAGCTTATGCGTCCGCCGATTTGTATGCATCACTTGGCAGGCTCAAGGCAAAAAATGTCTTTGTATTTCTGGATGCCTGCTTTAGCGGTTCAGCGGGCCGAAGCCTTGATCAAAAACTTCTCTTTGAAGGAGCAAGACCTGGATTGATGAGAATTAAAGATTTGATACCGGTTCAAAAAAATATGATCTTATTTGCAGCCGCAGAATCAAATCAAGCAAGCAACGCCTATCAAGAAAAACAGCACGGCCTTTTTACATATTACTTGCTAAAGGGACTATGGGCAGATAGCGCACAAAATAGAAGCAACGTGATTAATGTCAAATATCTGGCCGACTACGTTAAAAAAACGTCCATAACATATCGCGAAAGTTCGGATCAAACCTGGTTCAAATTTCTACGATAAAGGGAATTCAAGGGAGAGAAGATTTGCTTATAGTGGAGAGGACTCGGTAGCAAATGTATGCTTAAAATTAAGATTATTATATTGCCGCTACTTATTTTATTGGTAAGCTGTACTCATTTGACTGTACTGCCGGATTGGTTAGGCAAACTTCCTCACAATGTTTATGAGATCATTGGATACGGTATGGGCAATAGTGTAGAAGAAGCAACTGCAAGGGCCAACAAAGATATCGCGCTATACATCCGAACATACATCAGCTCAGAAAGTTTTTTTGAAGAAACATTAACAGGCGAAGAATATAGCCGGAAAGCAAAAGTAATTCTCCAGGAACATACGCATGTTGTGTTAAGCGAAGTTGTGACGATTAAGCAAGAACATGCGGGAGGCATCTGGTATGTTGCCGTTAGATATGAAAATCTTCCTTTTGAAGAAAAGATCGCCAAAAGGCTTCGTTTGTCAGAATGTATAAAAGAAAACCAAAACAGATATTTTTCACGAACACCGCTTATCAGGTCTATAAACAAAGAGTTGAATTGCGAGTTAGACTTTAAACTCACCAGGAATCATGGTGTATGGTATATCTCTTATGATAAAGTGATGGTTCCATTAAATAGAAAGAACTTTGAAAGGCTGTTTATCAGCTATAAGTCATACGGCATTTCATTGATACCGTCGAAAACGGAGCTTGTGGAGGGCGATATTTTTTCGTTTGCATTTCAGTCAAGCCAAAGCGGTTTTGCATCGCTTTTAAATATTTGTGAGGATGGCGAAGTTTTTATCATAGCTGCAAATCAGCCTGTTAAAGCAAACAAAGAAACAACCATTCCGGATCCATCCGGCGAGATGGAATTGTTTGCAGGACTTCCGCATGAGGGCAGGCCTACGTACGATTTATATACACTGGTTATCAGTAATAACAAAATTGATTTGAGCAGGATTCAACAAGCAGGAGATAAAGTGGAAAAAGGAGCAAGGCATTTTAAGTTTGACGAGGTATTGAGCTTAATGGATGAATATGACTTTAGTACTGTCTTAATAAGAACCCGGCCAGGGATAAAATAAATCAGACTTGTCAAGGACTTGGGTTATATTTCAACAAGCATACCATCTTTTTTTCAATACAGAATTCTTGACGAGTAGAAAGTCTGAATTGATAGAACACTTTAAAATGAAAAAGTAAATCATGGCTAAAGCAACTTGCACAATTTGTGGGGAAAAAACCGATTCCAGTTACAACGGAGTTAAATACTGTCCAAAATGTGGATTGTGGTTTTGCTATGACCATGCAGGACCGGGGAAAAAACTATTGTTATGACAGGAACTGATCTGACGGCCAATGGCATGATTCTGTAGAGCTATCACAATCCATGGAAGATTGTTTTTTTGTTGTATTGTGTTTCCACGTATTTTTGGGGATTAGGAACGGGGTTTAAACCCCGTTCCTAAGTGTTTATGTGTACTTGTAAGAGAAGCAAAAGAGCTGAGAATTAATTGTCACAGCAATCAACGGAAAATTGTTAGCACTTACAATAAGGAAAAATAGTAATGAACTATAGAAAACCGGAACGTATCTTTGAAGACTCAGGGACAGTTGATCCTAAAATGTCATATCATATTGAGTTGGAAAATGTTTTTAATACCAAGAAGCAGGATATCAAAACCATGGTTGATATGGGAAGATACTTTTCCATATTTGCTCCAAGACAGAGCGGCAAGACCACCTTTTTTGAAGACTTTTGCCATAATCTGAAAAAAGACACAACCTATATACCGATTCTTCTCAGTTTTCAGGACTACAAAGAGTTGGACAAGATCACTTTTTACGGCCTGATCCAGGAAGAAATCTACGAGCAGCTTTTGGAACGATTAGAGGAAGTTGATTGCAAAAAGGTGGAGGCTGTGCGCGGTCTGTTAAATATTCATCATATCACAAATCATATTTCTTTAC
>DAOURZ010000085.1 GCA_030627475.1 Deltaproteobacteria bacterium
CAGCATCAGGCCGTCTTTGCCCGATCTACAATCACAAACATCTTGAAATAGCTCGCTATTCCTTCGACTTTTGTGATTGTAGATCGGGCAAACCTGACCTAAATCTGTGCGCCTACTTGCTGAAGTTAATTCGTCCACGTTCCTTATCTTTTATTTGGTGGAGCTGAGGGGGGTCGAACCCCTGACCTCATGACTGCCAGTCATGCGCTCTCCCAACTGAGCTACAGCCCCAATATGATTGAGCAAATAACAAAAAGTCCTAAATATGTCAATATTTATTATTTTTTGCCGCAATCGGAAATCCAATACCTGAAAGCTGTCCCATCAGGATAAAAAGAAAAATTCTGATTATAACGGATTCAGAGGTTATTCCCCTTGACACTCTATATCAATAATACTAAAAATTTGAAAAAAATATCCTGAACTCTAAAATTTCGATTATAGGCTTAAATTATGACCAAATTTTATATTTTTATAATAAGAGCTGTTCTTGGAGCTGCTTTTGCTGTTTTACTCTCCCGTTTTTTCTATCCCGACGCAAATCTTGTATACGTCGCATGTATGGGAATTTTTCTTGTAGGAGCCTCTTACATAGCAGAGTATTTCCGTAATAAAAAATCAACATGAAACAGATAATTCTGGGGACAGCCGGGCATGTAGATCACGGGAAGACAGCCCTTATCAAAGCGGTTACGGGCATAGAGACCGACCGGTTAAAGGAAGAAAAACTTCGTGGCATAACTATTGAGCTGGGCTTTGCCTCTATTGATCTTCCCGGCGGACAGCATCTTGGTATTGTTGATGTGCCAGGCCATGAAAAATTTGTAAAAAACATGGTTGCAGGGGCTACCGGTATTGATATTGTTGCCATGGTAATCGCGGCTGACGAAGGGGTAATGCCTCAGACAAAAGAGCATATGGAAATCTGTACCCTTCTGGGAATAAAACACGGTCTCGTTGTTTTGACAAAGACCGACCTTGTGGATGAAGAATGGCTTGAACTTGTAATCGAAGATATAAACGAATTTACACGCGGAACATTTCTTGAGAACAAACCGGTTCTGCCGGTATCGTCTGTTACAGGCCAGGGAATTCCTGAACTTATAAAAGCCATTGATGAATTAAGTGCCATGATTCCCAGCCGTCCTGTAAACACTCTGTTTCGGCTTCCTGTAGACAGAGTGTTCAGTATGAAGGGATTTGGTACGGTTATCACAGGCACCTTGATTTCAGGATGTGTCAAAACCGGAGATAGCGTTATGATATATCCCTCCGGCATCACATCAAAAGTTCGCGGTATTCAGGTGCATAACCGGAGCGTCAGTATTGCGGAAGCCGGAATGCGTACAGCTATTAACTTTCAGGGGCTCGATAAGGCTTCCGTACAAAAAGGAGAAGTGTTATCCAGTCCGAAGGCTCTGAAGATGAGCTATATGCTTGATGTATCTGTTCACTTTCTTGAAACCAATAAAAAACCCATCAAAAACCGTACGTTAATCAGATTCCACACAGGTACCAGCGAAATCCTCGGCTATATAGTACTGCTTGATAAAGATGAACTTATTCCCGGAGATACAAACGTTGCCCAAATTCGGCTTGATTCTCCAGTTGCTATAGTAAAGGATGACAAATTCGTTATCCGAAGCTATTCTCCGGTACGCACAATTGGCGGAGGACAAATATTAAACCCGCTTCCCAAAAAGCACAAACGATTTAAAAAAAATATTTTTGAAGGATTAAAAGCTCTGGTAAATCAGCCACCTGAAGAAATCATCGTTTACCATGTTGACAATGCCGGTTATCAAGGCGTTTCTTTTTCTGATCTCAAAATAATGACCAACACGCCTGAAAAACAGCTTGATAAAGCTCTGCAAAAGCTAATGTCAATAAAAACCGTCATATGTATCGACAAGGAAAACAGAATTTACATTCATAAAAACTGCTTTGACCAGCTAAATAAAAAAGTTTTATCCTTTCTTGAAAATTATCACAGAATAAATCCGCTAAAAGCCGGTATGCCAAAAGAAGAACTCAAATCCAGGCTGTCTTCGGCCGGTTCAAAACTTTTTAATCTTATGCTCGACAGAATGAAGAAGAATAAAAAAATTGTTTCAGAGGAAGACACTGTCCGTCTTTCTTTACATACTGTTTCCCTTGGAGGCGATCAGGCAGAAGTAAAAGAAAAAATTTTAAGTATGTATCTAAAAACCGGGTTCTGTCCTCCATATTTCAAAGATTTGATCAAAACGCTTGATATTGATGTAAAAAAAGCCAAAGATGTGTTTATGCTTCTCATAGAGGACGGACTTATAATAAAAACAAAAGAAGAGCTTTATTTTCATGCAGAGGTTGTAAATAATCTTAAAAAAAAATTGGTCGATTTTCTTTTAAAACACGAGGAGATAACGACTCCCCAATTTAAGGAGATGACAGGTACAACACGTAAATATTTAATCCCGTTAATAGAATATTTTGACTCAAAAAATATTACAATCCGAATAGGCGATATTCGTAAGCTCAGGAAACATTAGGAACGTGTACATTCTAAAATCCCAAACATATTAAAATAGCTCGCTATTCCTTCAATTTTTGTGATTCGAGCCCATATTTGAGATTTGGGCAAATTTGACCCAATCTGTACGCCCGCTTGCGGAAATTATTTCGTCCACGTTCCTTATATCGGAATTTCAATACAGAAAAAAGATAATTTGACTTAAAAAAAATGATTAAGTAGAATGTTTTGTATCATAAAATGCGGTTCAATTTCAAAATCGCTCAATTCAGGAATATGGACGAAAGGAAAAAATTATGTCAAAAATCGCAATACTTTACTGCAAACGTATTCAGGATCATTCATGTATTGCCTGCGCAAAATGTTACAAAGGAATTGCAGAGAAACATGGTGAGTTCGCTCAACATGAAGAAATTGAGTTGGTTGCCATGACTGATTGTGGAGATTGCCCGGGTCTTGTAGTTCCGAGAGTTAAACTATTAACTGAAGTGACTAAAAATCTAGACTTGACAATAGACACAGTTCATCTTGGAACCTGTATGAAGCTGGCAATGGAAACGGCTGATTGTCCCATAGATTTCGACGATCTTAAAATTACTCTGGAAAAAAAATTCGGCATAAAAGTAGTGCTTGGAACACATTCTTACTAACTCCCATGCCCTGCAAAAAGCGTTCCACAAGATTAAAGCTAACCCCCTTGAATTTATTAACGAAATGGAATGTTTTTTAATACTTTTTTGCAGTCACAACAAAGGGATATAATACAAAAAAGTGTTTCTGTAACAATCTTGATTGTTTAGCAAAAATCTTTTTTTATTCATGTTTTCAGAAACACTTTTTAATAACCTGCATTGTTTTGTAGGGACTACTAAATATTGACAACTTCGGATAAGAAAATTTTTGCCACCCTGTTCTTCTCAATTTTTGTATCAGTAACAGGAGTCGGCATAGTCGTCCCTCTTCTTCCTGTTTATGCTTATGAACTTGGTGCAAGTGGTTTTTACATTGGACTGGTGTTCGGGGCATTTTCCCTTTCAAGAACATTTTTCCTACCATATTTTGGCCGTCTCTCAGACAAAAAAGGTCGCAAACCATTAATTGTTGCGGGACTTTTAGCTTATGCCCTGATTTCTATAGCCTTTGTCTTTTCAAAAAATGTCGAAACACTTATTATAATCCGATTTATTCAGGGCATATCATCTGCAATGCTGATGCCGGTCATTCAGGCATATGTGGGCGATATAACGTCTGAAGGCCGTGAAGGCATAAGCATGGGAATGTTCAACATGTCTATGTTTTTTGGTTTGAGCGTAGGGCCGTTAGCGGGAGGTATGATAAATGAATATTTCAGCCTTAATACATCATTCGTGTGTATGGGGTTTCTTGCTTTTTTAAGCTTTTCTTTATGCCTTTTTATGCTTCCGCCAACAAAGTCAGAACGAGCTATCTCACGAAAAAAAGAGATTGTATCGTGGAAAAAGCTATTGAAAGACAGAGATCTGTCAGGTCTTTTTTTCTTCAGATTCGCATATGCGGCATGTGTCGGTGTAGTATGGGGTTTCCTGCCTGTTCTGGCGGATTCGGAATTTCATCTTTCCAGCTCTTATATCGGCATTCTTGTAATGCTGGGAGTCTTTATCTGCGGTATAATGCAGACACCCATGGGCTACATGGCCGATAGATTCAATAAAAGGATTATGATCCTGATCGGAGGATTTATAATAGCTTTTGCAATTTTATTATTTAATTGGGCAAACAACTTTGAGGATTTGTTTATAGCCAATGTACTTATTGGAATTGGAGGCGGTATTGCAATGCCGGCACTGATGGCACTGGTTGTAGTAAAAGGAAATACAACAAAAGCCATGGGAGCTGTAATGGGCATTATTATAATGGCTCACAGTTCAGGGATGCTTACAGGCTCTCTTATGGCAGGATTGATTATGGATATGTTTCAGCTAAGGTATGCCTTCTTTTTTGGATCGTTAATAATGATCCTTGGAACCGGACTATTCTTTTTTTATACGTATCACAGAAATGAAAAAATTGCTCAATGATACATAACCCCATTTTCGCATTTTATTTGAATTATTTGAATTATTTGAATTGCCTTGCCAGGGTTACATCACCTGAAAATATTCTTTGCAGTTTCCCCTGATTATCTTTTAGTATTAAGATCCCGTCATTATCAACATCCATTACTTCTCCAATATGAGTTTTGCCAATAACATCAACTTTAATTTGCTCTCCTATTATATCTGCAAGTTCCCGCCATCGGTTCATAATGGGCTCAAAATCGTTGTTCTTAAATATATCGTAGTATTGTTCATACAATTTAAGGTATTCCTGAATAAGTTTGATTCTTGGTATCCTATTTCCGGTTTCTATTAAAATTGAGGTTGCACTTTTCTTTATTTCCTGGGAAGATTTTTCAAATAGAGTGTTTACATTCAATCCAAGACCAACGACGATATAATTTACTGCATCCATTTCAGTGCTGATCTCAGTGAGAATACCGGCCAGCTTTTTTCCATTTACAAGAATATCATTAGGCCACTTAATTCTTAATTTTAATTTTAGCATGGAAATCAAGATTTCCGATAGAACAACAGCGGTCATCAGCGTTATTCTCGGTGTTTCACCAGGTGATATAGCGGGCCTCAGGATAAGAGAAAAGTAAATCCCATCTCCCGGGGGTGAAAACCAGCTTCTTCCTCTTCTCCCCCTTCCTTTTGTCTGTTTTTCTGCAATAACCAGGGTCCCTTCAGGAGCCCCCAGTGCTGCAAGTTCTTTTGCCCTTGTATTGGTTGAATCGGTTTCCTGCAAATAAATAATATTTTTCTTTCCAAAAACCTTGGTGCAAAGGCCTTTCCTTATTTCATCAGCCGTGATCGGGTCTGAATCTTTGCTGAGAAGATATCCCTTTTTCGGGGCAGATTCTATAACATAGCCTTCTTTTTTTAACTTTCCAATATGTTTCCATATAGCAGAGCGGCTTACTGATAGACTATTGCTTATCAGCTCACCGGAAACCCAGTTTCCTTGATTTTTTTTCAAAGATAACAATAATTGATCTTTAGTAGTCATGATATAAAGTTTCCCTAATGAATTATTCATACTATAATTTTAATTAGCTCATCAAGCTTTTTTATGTTATTAGAAACGTAATTACCAGAATATCTGAATGGAGTTAACAAATGTTGAAAAATGTAGTTTTTCTGGACAGAGATGGCGTTATAAACAGAGATTCTTCTGATTACATAAAAAGTTGGGATGAATTTGAGTTTATCCCCGGCAGTATTGATGCGATAAAACTCCTTAAGTTAAACGGTTTTGTCGTTATCATAATTACAAACCAGTCGGCAATAAACCGAAATATGGTATCATCAGCCGAGCTCGAATATATTCATTCCATGATGAAGTCAGTGCTTGAG
The DNA here is from genome assembly GCA_030627475.1 of Deltaproteobacteria bacterium. Lineage (GTDB taxonomy): Bacteria > Desulfobacterota > Desulfobacteria > Desulfobacterales > ETH-SRB1 > B13-G4. The sequence goes on from DAOURZ010000085.1 coordinate 5,947, forward strand.
TCAGGTGGGGGAAAAATAAAAGACATCTTTTACTGCCCCCATACCCCTGAAAACAAATGCAACTGCCGCAAACCAAAGCCAGGATTAATTTACAAAGCCAAAAAAACATACAATATTGATCTTGCAAATTCTGTTATGGTGGGCGACAGCGTAAAGGATATTATGTGCGCGCGCAATGCCGGATGCGGTCACAACATTCTGGTAAAAACAGGAAACGGAGTTGATTCAGAAAAAATTCTTGCAAAAAAAAAGATTTTCCCTGACCATGTGGCTGAAGATCTCCTGGATGCAGCCACATGGATAGTAATTAAGGAACGTGGGATGGCGGGCACTTAAATTTAAGCACCCGCCATCCCAGGTTGTTTTGAGTTTTTAAATTTCTATACTATCATTATTCACTTACTATTTGCGGCTACCAACATAAAGCGGGACACTTTCCGCCATTTTGTCCCTATAGCAATTCCACAATCAAGAGTAGGGGCGGGTTTAAAACCCGCC
>DAOURZ010000405.1 GCA_030627475.1 Deltaproteobacteria bacterium
CAGCATCAGGCCATCTTTGCCCGATCTAAAATCACAAAAATCTTGAAATAGCTCGCTATTCCTGCGACTTTTGTGATGTTAGATCGAACAAACCTGACCTAAATCTGTGCGCCTACTTGCGGAAGTTAATTCGTCCACGTTCCTTAAAGACTGAAAGTCCGCCCGAAGGGCGCTAATTTAACGAAAGGAATGTAGATTAATGGAAAACATGAAAAAAATAACAATAAATAATGATGGCAGTTTAAAAATTCCTGACTTTCCTGTAATTACCTATATTGAAGGGGATGGAATAGGCCCTGATATATGGCGTGCAGCAAGCAGGGTTATAGATAACGCAGTTCTGGCGGCTTACGATAAAAATAAAAAAATATGCTGGCTCGAAGTTTATGCCGGCGAAAAAGCGTATCAAAAAAAAGGTGAGTGGCTTCCTGATGAAACTCTTGATGCAATACGTGAACATGTAATAGCTATAAAAGGGCCACTGACAACTCCGGTAGGAAAAGGAATAAGAAGCCTGAATGTTACGATAAGACAGAAACTGGATCTTTATGCATGCGTCCGCCCTGTAAAATACATAGACCATGTTCCAAGTCCCATGAAAAATCCGGAAAAAGTTGACATGATCGTCTTCAGGGAAAATACGGAAGATGTGTATGCAGGCATTGAATGGGAAGCGGGAAGTGACGGAGCAGCCAGCGTGATTTCCTTTTTAAAAAACAAAATGGGAATTTCTTTACCTGAAAATTCAGGCATCGGCATAAAACCTATAAGTGAAAAAAATACCAAAAGACTTGTAGCAAAGGCTATTTCATATGCCATTGATAACGGCTTGTCGAGCGTTACTCTGATGCACAAAGGCAATATAATGAAATTTACGGAAGGAGCTTTTTGTCAATGGGGTTATGAAGTTGCAAAAGAACGATTTAATGAAAAAACCATTACTGAAAATGAACTTTTTGATAAGTATAACGGAAAGTTGCCAAAAGGAAAAGTCGTCATAAAAGACAGAATCGCCGATATGATCTTTCAGCAGGTACTTCTCAGACCCGAAGACTACGAGGTAATCGCCACCCCGAATTTGAATGGAGACTATATTTCAGATGCTATAGCAGCACAGGTAGGCGGCCTTGGCATGGCTCCGGGTGCAAATATAGGCGACAAATGCTCGGTTTTTGAGGCAACACACGGAACAGCACCTAAATATGCCGGCCAAGACAAAGTAAATCCCTGCTCTTTAATTCTATCCGGCGCAATGATGTTGGACTATATTGGCTGGACAGAAGCATCCGCATTAATAAAGAATGCAATTAAGCTCACCATTAAAGACAGTACGGTTACATACGACCTTGCCCGTCAGATAGAAGGTGCAACAAAAATAAAATGCTCCGAGTTTGCTGATAAACTAATTGAAAAGATGAAGTGTGGATAAAATCCGTGATTTCTGGCAATCAAGCTATAAGCAATAATCTATTCATCTGGATGGCAAGAGCTTTGAAAGAAGCTATATTGCCATCCAAATGCCTGGTCTGCAAATCTTTTTTCCAACCCGCAATTTATGGAAATTACAATTTGCCCGTTAAAATCTTTAATGGTGAATCAAGTCTAATTTATAGCGAAAAATCTGCCTTTAACAAACTGATGCTTCCTTTTTTATGCCCTTCCTGCGCTACAGATTTTGTACCTGTTAAATCCCCTTTCTGCTGCATATGCGGTACCATGTTTAAAAGCCGCATCGGGGATGATCATGTTTGCGGGGCATGCATAAAGTCTCCGAAGAAATTTCGAATGGCACGTACAGCGGGTGTTTATGAAGGGACGCTTATGAAAACCATACAACGATTAAAGTATAAAGGTAAAATCC
>DAOURZ010000039.1 GCA_030627475.1 Deltaproteobacteria bacterium
AATCAAGAAACTTGGTGTCACCTAAATCAGGAACGTGGACGAAATAACTTCATCAAGTAGGCGCATAGATTTAGATCGGGCAAAAGGGGAAAGTCATGAAGTGTCCATTCTGTCGAGAAATTAACAACAAGGTCATAGATTCCCGATTAAGCAGAAATGGAAATGTAATACGAAGACGCAGAAAGTGTATTGAATGCGGCAGGCGTTTTACTACTTACGAATATATCGAAGAGACTCCTATTGTGATTATCAAGAAGGATGAACGTCGAGAGGCCTTCAATCGGGACAAGGTAGCTACCGGAATGAAGAGAGCCTGCGAAAAACGTAACATCAGCATTAATGTCATTGAAGAATTTATTGATGATCTGGAGCGTGATCTCAGAGAAATGGGGAAAAAAGAAATTCCTTCATCAATTATCGGCGAAAGGATCATGGCAAAGCTTCACGAGATAGATGATGTCGCATATGTCAGGTTTGCATCAGTTTACAGAGAATTCAAGGATGTAAATGATTTTGTTTTTGAACTGAAAAACCTTGGTAAGGAACGTGGACGATAAGTATTTCATGAAAATGGCGCTTGGCCTTGCCGAAAAGGGATTGGGCTTTACATCTCCGAATCCCATGGTCGGAGCGGTTATTGTTAAAGACGGCACTGTTGTTGGTAAGGGATACCATAAAGCTGTTGGCAACGCCCATGCTGAAATCAATGCCATTGATGATGCAAAAAGTTCGGCAGCAGGTGGAACCCTTTATGTTACACTTGAGCCATGCAATCATACGGGCCGTACATTACCATGTACTTTAAAAATTGTAGAGGCCGGTATCAAAAGAGTCGTTATCGCAATGAAAGATCCCAATCCCAATGTTAAAGGGGGCGGCATAGATTATTTAAAAAGCAAAGGCATAGATGTTACTTCCGGAATTTGTGAGGATGAAGCAAAAAAACTAAATGAGGCTTTTATAAAATTCGTCAAAACAGGCCGTCCCTTTGTAACTTTAAAATGTGCCGCTACGCTGGATGGACGTATCGCAACCAGAACAGGTGATGCCAGATGGGTTTCAGGTAAAGAATCAAGAAAATTTGTTCATAAGCTTCGTCATGCCGCGGATGCAATTATGGTCGGTGTTAATACTGTTAAAATTGACGATCCCAGCCTGACTACCCGTTTGGACGATATGAATGCTTCTGACCCTGTTAGAATAATACTTGATACCAATCTTTCCATATCTGAGGAAGCCAGAGTGTTGCAGCTTGATTCTGTTTCAGATACGATTATAATAACTTGCGATTCTGTTTCGAAAAATAAAAAAAAGAGAATAGAACAAAAAGGCGCTAAGGTTATTGAAGCTCCGCTAAAGGACGGTGTTATAGATCTTGCTTCACTTATGGTGTATCTCAAGACTCTGGATATAACAAGTCTGCTGATTGAAGGTGGAAGCAGAGTTAATGCGTCTGCGCTTTCAGCGGGAATAGTTGATAAAGTAATATTTTTTTATGCTCCGAAAATTTTTGGAGGAGATGATGGTATTCCGATATGCAAGGGGCATGGACCTGATTTGATGAAGCATTGCATCTCGGTTAAGCATATAAATGTTTGCCGTTTTGGTGATGATGTAATGATTGAAGGATATGTTGGATCAGGGTTCAAGGGTCAGGAGTCAGGAGTCAAGGTTAGCTGAATTGACCATTATTTGAGGTCTGTATGTTTACAGGGATAATAGAAGGACTTGGCACTATTACAACGATTCGTTCTGCAGGACAGGGTAAACGATTAACCATTAAGGCTGATTGCTCTCTTGACCAAACTAAAACAGGAGACAGCATTGCAGTTAATGGTGTCTGCCTGACGGCTGTTGTGATTAACGGAAAAAGTTTTGAGGCTGATGTGTCTCCTGAAACCTTTTCCAAAACAACATTCGGAAAAGCAAAGATTGGAGATCAGGTTAATCTTGAGCGCGCGCTTCGCCTTTCCGATCGTATAGACGGACACCTCGTCTCAGGACATATAGATGGAATAAGCTCAATAAAAAATATAAAGACATCAGGGAATGCTATAATAATTACATTTGAGGTGACTGAATTCTTATCACGCTATATGATCAGAAAAGGATCAATTGCAGTTGATGGTATCAGTCTTACCATAAATAATTGCGACAAGACAAGTTTTGAGGTGAGCATAATTCCTCATAGTGCAAAGCTGACTAACTTAGGCTTTAAAAAGATTGGTGATTATGTTAATCTTGAAACAGATATGATAGGAAAATATGTTGAACGTTTTATAATAAACGATGATTATGAAGAACAAAAATCGAAAAAATTATCCAGAAAATCATTGATTGATAAGCAATTTCTGGCAAAATCCGGTTTTCTATAACCCAGGTTGAGCAATTTTGGGGAAGAAATGCACTGATATCTTGATGCGCAAGAGATCAGTGCAGATCAAGCCAAAAATCGCTCAATTCGGGTTTAACCGTGAACAGGAGATATTAGAAAAATGTCAATTATTAGTATTGAAGAAGCTATTCAGGAGATAAAGGCAGGTCGAATGGTTATCCTTGTTGATGATGAAGACCGTGAGAATGAGGGTGACCTAACAATGGCTGCTGAAGCAATTACTCCTGAAGCCATTAATTTTATGGCTAAATATGGACGGGGACTGATTTGTCTCTCTATGAAAGGTGAAATGCTTGATGCCCTTGATCTTCCGCCAATGGTTGACAACAATACATCTTCCTTTAAAACAGGTTTTACCGTATCAATAGAAGCAAGACACGGTGTAACAACAGGAATTTCTGCTGCAGATCGTGCTACTACAATTCTTACGGCTGTTGCGGATGACGCCAAAGCTAATGATCTTGTCAGACCTGGCCATATATTCCCCCTAAGAGCAAAAAAAGGTGGTGTTATGGTCAGAACAGGACAAACGGAAGGATCTGTTGATCTTGCATCTCTTGCAGGTTTAAAGTCGGCCGGTGTTATTTGCGAAATAATGGACGAAGATGGTACTATGGCCAGAATGCCGTCTCTTGAGAAATTCAGTGAAAAACATGGTTTGGGAATATGTACGATTGCAGATCTGGTAAAATATCGTATGCGTACAGAATCTTTTGTACGTAATGTGGCAGAAACAACTATACCTACTGCATATGCAGGAGAATTTAAGGCCATTGTATATGAAAATGATGTTGATGATTTGCTTCATATTGCCCTAATTAAGGGAAAAATTGATCAGAAAAAATCAATACTTGTTCGAGTGCATTCGGAATGTCTGACTGGTGATATATTTGGTTCTCTTCGATGTGACTGCGGAGATCAGCTTCATAAAGCAATGGAGCTGATAGAAAAAGAAGGCGCAGGTGTGCTTCTTTATATCAGACAGGAAGGCAGGGGAATCGGTCTTGTGAACAAATTAAAAGCTTACGCACTTCAGGACCAGGGCCTTGATACAGTTGAGGCGAACGAAAAGCTCGGATTCAAGCCTGATATGAGAGATTACGGCATGGGTGCTCAGATTCTTGTGGATCTTGGGGTCAGAAAGATGAGGTTACTTACAAACAATCCCAAAAAAATGGTTGGGCTTGATGGATATGGCCTGAGTATTGTTGAACAGGTGCCGATTGAAATAAAGCCTAATGATTACAATAAAAAATATCTTGAGTGTAAAAAGCTTAAGATGGGGCATCTACTTAATGGTGATGCAACACTATAAATCCGGAGGAACATAAATGCCGAAAGTTATAGAAGGTAAACTTCTTGCCAAAGGGAAGAAGTTTGCCATAGTGGTTAGCCGTTTTAATGATTTTGTTACCGGCAAGCTGACAGAAGGTGCCGTTGATGCATTGTTGCGTTCAGGGGCTGATACCCAGGATATTGAAATAATAAAGGTGCCCGGTGCTTTTGAGATACCGCTGATTGCGAAAAAATTAGCGGAAAAAAGTCGATATAATGCCGTTATATGTCTTGGTGCCGTGATTCGTGGAGCGACCTCGCATTTTGATTATGTAAGTGCTGAAGTTACTAAAGGTGTTGCAATGGTCAGCCTGGAATACGGAATTCCTGTAATATTCGGAGTTATAACTACAGATACAATCGAACAGGCCATAGAACGTTCCGGAATGAAAGCAGGCAATAAAGGATGGAGTGCGGCATTAAGTGCCATAGAAATGGCTAATCTAATTGATGCAGTTGATAACGCATAAACTATAATGATAAATCGACGCAAGGCACGGGAGCTTGCCATACAAGCTCTTTTTCATATTGATATGAGTCAGGATGACTCAAAAGAAGCTGTTAAACTTTTTTGTGAGAATTTTGTGACCTCAAAAAAAGATTTATCCTTCTTTTTTAGACTGGTCAACGGTGTTGTTAAGGTCATGCCTGAAATTGACTCAATAGTTGAGCGTTTTTCCAGTAATTGGAAAATCAGCCGCATGTCCATTGTTGACAGGAATATTATAAGAATTGCGACATATGAAATGCTTTTCTGCAGTGATATTCCATCAAAGGTATCTATTAATGAGGCGATTGATATAGGGAAAAAATTCGGCACAAAAGAATCAGGTGCTTTTATAAATGGAATTCTTGACAGCATACGCATTGCACTGAAAGAAGAAAAAAGAGTAGGGGCGGGGTTGAAACCCGCCCCTGCAAAATAGGGAGACATTTTGATTATTAAAGAGCTAACCGTCGGGGCGCTTATGGCAAACTGCATAATATTAGGGTGTGAAAAAACCAGAGAAGCTGCAGTAATAGATCCAGGAGATGAAACGGAAAGAATTCTTTTGTCCCTTGCGGACTCAAATCTGAAATTAAAATATATAATAAATACGCATGGCCATTTTGATCATGTTGGCGGCAACAAAGAAATGAAAGAAGCAACAGGCGCTGATATTCTTATTCATCTTCTTGATGCACCAATGCTGAGTCGGCTTTCGTCTGATGCAACTTTATTTGGATTTTCAGCAGAAAATTCGCCGCCACCTGATAGAACATTGGAGGATAACGATACTATAAGCTTTGGAGAAATCAAATTAAAGGTTATACATACTCCAGGGCATTCACCTGGAGGAATTTCGCTTTATACTGATAGTAAACTTTTTGTTGGAGATACGCTTTTTGCCGGTTCGATTGGACGTAGTGATTTGCCTGGAGGAGATTTCAACACACTGATATCAAGTATCAAAAATAAACTGTTTGAGCTGGATGATAATGTAAATGTTTTCCCGGGACATGGGCCTGACACTACCATAGGGAAAGAAAAACTATCCAATCCATTTGTTGGACGTTCCTGTTAAGAAAATCAGATAATTAGCAGTTTTCGTTCAGGCACTAATTACAAGGGGGACGGGTTTGCTTCATCTTTATATTCTATTCCCTGACGCTTCAAAATATCATAATACATCGTAATCTTGTTTATATATTCTATAGGTTCTGTTCCCCTGCAATATCCGTATCTTGCCTTTTTATTATATTTGGGGTTGGTTAAAAGAAGCAGAGTTGTTGAGAGTGATGACCATTTATCCGGGTCAAGATTCATTGCACGAGCAATATCCCGAGCATCAAAAATATGTCCCTGACCAACATTGTAAGCAGCCAAAGCTATAAATAACCTGTTTGAATCTTTTGCATTCTTAAAATAAGTATAAAGATTCTTCAAATGCCTAACCCCGGCATTAATATTTTGTTTTGGATCTAAAATATCTTTTACCCCGAGGCTTCTCGCTGTAGAGCGGGTGAGTTGCATAAGGCCTCTTGCCCCTGAACTGCTTAGCGCCCTTGGGTTAAAATGAGACTCCTGGTACATCTGCGCTGCAATTAATCTCCAGTCGAGCCCATGGTAATCTGCCGCTTCCATGATAATTTTTTTATATTTTGGAAGCCTGCTTTTAAGCCTCCTGTGATATGCTCTCAGGTCAACAAAATCGAAATCATCAATATTTACATAATACTTGTTGTATATTTCGTCGAATTTACCATTTTCTTTAATGAGTTTGAAAAAGCAATTTATTTGAGAAAGAAGATTTTGTGCATTTCGATTTACAGCCCATCCCAGAAATTCCTGCTCGTTTATCGAACAGGCCAATACAGCCTTGTGATAGTACTTCTGATTAAGTAACGCAATATTACTGTCAGCTATTGTCATTTCTATCTCTTCTTCAGCAACCTGGCGTATAAGTTCCTCGGTAGGCAAATCATTGTGCAGCTTAATTTCAAGGTCAATCCCTTTAGCTTTTAGCAACTTAAGTCTTTCCTCGTAGGAAGTACCTGCTCTAACATGAACAATTTTTCCCGCAAGATCATCCGGGCATTTAATTGATCTGTTTGTTCGATGTGTGATTACGTATTGCTGGATTGGCATATATCCATTTGAAAAGGAGATCCACTTTTCCCTTTCAGGCATAATTGTCATGCTGGCAGCAATAAATGAACTCTTATTCTTCATCAAGGCAGGAATCATACCCTCCCACTTTTCAGCAATTCTAACCTTTAATTTAACTCCGAGATAATCAGCAAAAGCTTTTGCAAGATCATACTCGAAACCCATTGCCTGTCCCCTATACAGGTAATAACAATTTGCATTATTGCGTGTATAGACAGTTATTTCACCGACTTCAAGAATGTCCTCAAGTATATGATCAGAATTCTTTTTTTTCCCATATACATAATAACAAACTGAAAAAATAAACAATACAACCATTATTGTCAAAATTTGGTATGCTGACTTTTTTTTGAAAAACATTTTATCTTTAAAGTAATGCAAATTAGAATGCTCCCAGTTGGCATTTATTAATTTTAATATTCATATCTTCACATATACCACTGACCGTCATTTTATTTACTTTAAAGAAGGATGCTATACCCCATGCAATTTCACAAGCAAGTTTTCCTTTAACAAGATTGTTGGTAATTGTATTTTTAATATTTTGGTTGGTTGTTTTTACAGGAATTACAATTTTTTTATCAGGTTTATATCCAAATAACCCCATCCGGCATTTTACCAACCTGCAATTAATTAAATTTGCAATCATTCCAACTTTGCAAGGAGAGACATTGCACCGCTTTGCTATCAAAAATGCAGACACACACGAGAGTTCACTGTTTAATGAATGCTTTAAAATCTCATATTTAATTGAGCTATCAGGTGTTGCGTCGCTTTTGTGTTTATCGACCAATTTTTTATCGCTGTTTTCGAAAACCATTTTTATCTTTCCGGGTTACCCACGTTTTTTATCATTCCAATTTCTTCTTCCCACATAAAATTTTTTATATTTTTATCATTTTTGCTGAATTCTATCCCGATAAGATAGATTTTCTTTCCTTTTTGCTGATATTTTTCAGAATACTTTTTCTTTTTTATCTGTTCAAGGGCGGTTCCTTTTGTTTTATCAACCTCAACCACCTTGAATTCCATGATGTAAATTTTATCATCAAGCTTTACAGTTAAATCAATTCTTCCCTGATTGGTTGTGTCTTCGGCAGTTACGTCAAGACCTGCGGCTGTAAAGTACGAGTAAAAAATTGACGCATAATATCCTTCATATTCCGAAATTCTGTTCTTTCTGTACCAGTCATGGGGAATAGATGAAAAAAAAGAGAGGAATATTTCTTTCAGATCATCCAGTCTTGCTTCAAGCAAAGCTCTGTAAACTGCTATCAGGCGTTTTTCTTTTTTTGCAGGAGGGCATGAATAATGATTCAGAATAACATCGGTAAAACTCATTCGAACTTCAAGGTTGGGAAATCCAAGCAAATAACTCGTTCTTGAGCCAAGTCTTATTTCTTCTTTAATAGTCAGATAACCGGTCTGAAACAGCAGTGTTTCAGGTTCAAGATGTTCAATCTCAAAACTGCCGAGAAGTCCTTCTCCTGCCTCAAAAAGTTCAAGCGAAGGAATATAATATTGATTCTCTTTCAGCAGTTTTATCAGAAATGACGGTGTACCTGTTTCAAACCAGTAGTTTCGAAATTCACCTGATTTTAAATAAAGCAGAACATCAAATGGATTGTAAACAGGTTCTCCAAGAAAATTATAACCATTATACCACTCTTTTATTGTATTCAGATCAACACGTTTAAGAGGTTCCTTGAATACTGATTCAAGCTCGTTCTGGGTATAACCGCAAATTGCTGAATAACGACGGCCAAGGCTAATATCTTCAAGATTATTCAGACCGCTGAAAATACTCACCTTGCTGAACCTTGAGACTCCTGTAATGAATACAAATTCAAGATAGCTGTCCAGATCCTTGATAACAGAATAAAAATTTTTTAATTCTTCTCTGATCTCAATGGCCGATTCAAGTTTATCTATATTATCAAGGATTGGCTTGTCATATTCATCTATCAGGATTACAACTTTTTGATTTTGTTTTTCAGATATTCTTCTGACAAGCTCATCAAATCTGTCACTTATATTTTTTCCTTTTAACTTAACTTTATATTCTTCTGCAAATCGGGAAAGAAGATAATTAAAACGCAAATTCAGGCTATCAGTATTCTTGAAGATACCGGCTCCAAAGCTGATATGCAGCACAGGCAATTGTTTATCCCAGTTCCAGTTGTTTTCAAGAAACAAACCTTTAAA
>DAOURZ010000349.1 GCA_030627475.1 Deltaproteobacteria bacterium
GAGGTAATTTTCCTGCCGGATACGTCTTTCCTGTTTAATTACACGCATTGCTGCCCAGGAGCCGCATACAAGTGAAACAATGACTACAATGGCAAGGCAGATTCGATCCGTTTTTTTCATACTGAGTATCATCACCGCTTTTCCCTTAGGAACGTGGACGAAAACAAGTTCGCAATTTCAAGGCAAACAATTGCACTCAATCTCAAATTGGATCACCTTCACTCTTTTAACTTTATTATGATCCGGCAACGCTATTTTGTTTTCTCTTGCATATTTCAAAAAAATTGATGTGAACATGGGCTCACACGAAAGCTGATCAATGAAATCTCCCAGTTGATTGTTGGAAAAAGAAAAGCCTGTCAGCTTCATATTGACATTGTCTTCTCTGTCATTTTTGTTGTCTAAGGCAAATTGCGCAAGCCATGTATATTCATTCATCAGGGTAGCCAACTTCAAGAGTACGATAGTATACGGCTGATTCTTTGTTATTATTTTAATAAGACTTTGTTGCTGATCAAGTTTTTTCAATTCTTCTTGAATCCGATTAATTTTTTCGATTTTTGTTCCCAGTTTAATGTGCATTTCTTTCAGGTTTGTCATGGCACTGTTTTTAGTTAAAACGGCACGCGTGTAGTATTGGTAAAATCCAAAGATCAGTAAGAGTGAAATAATCATGCAACCACTCCAGAAGCTAAGTCGCCGGAACAAATGCCTGCGAGACAGGATATCCGGGGGAATCAAATTGATTTCTCTTAAAGCCATGATACCTTTTTCATCGCCAGACCCAGTGCCAAAGCAAATGGAGCGCATTCGGATATGTCTGGCCACATGGCGCCATCTGAAAAGATAATTTTGTCCATAGGGTCTATCGGTTTTGTCGGTATATTGAGTTGGTTTTCAAGGTATTGGTCAAGATGTCGGATCAAGTTTGCCTGACCGGAGATATAAATGCTTTCAAAAACCACATTTTGTTTTTCGGATTTTACATATGCGATAATTTTGTGAAACTCATGAATTAATGCTTCAATAAAAGGCATTATGATCTGATAAACAGCCCTGAACATATTAGTTGTTTCAATATCTTCAGTAAAATTTGCACTTTTATTGCGGTTTTGATGATTTTTATGGGCAAGTCCATACTTTCTGAGAAGAATTTCAGCTTTATTTTTATTATTGGCAAGTCCAAGGTTTGCCAGTAACTTTCTTACAAGAATTTCAATTCCCCATGGGATATAACGATAAGCAAGAATGCATTCTCCGGTTACAATTGAAAGCAGGCTTTGTGTGTAACCGATATGGAACAAAAGAATCGGATTGTGAGTTGGTTTGTAAAGATAATTATGCAAACGTATTAATGAAGAAAGATCAAAATCGACAGCTTCTACAATCAGACCGGCTTTTTTCAGTATAAGTAGATATTGTTTTATATCATCCCTGCGGACAGCAATTATGGTTACTTTGTGCCAATTGCCGCTATCGGATAACGGAGATACAATCGACGGATAATCTATGACAGCTTCTTCCATGGGAAATGGAAGGTATTCTTTTGACTCACGAAGGATGACTTCTTCCGGAGTTTCTGATTTGCCAACTTGAAAACGCATGGGGAAGCTCACGATATTTTGGTGAGGGATGTGAAGAACAACTCTTTTTCCGACAAACTGTTTGTTTTTTACAATATTTTTTAACAAGGGCACCAGAGTATCGCTTTTATCGGAGACGCTTCCTGCCTCCCCTGCAAATTCTTGATGCATCAATCCCTGAACCGCAAAACCCTGCCGGATTTGTTTAAGCTGGGCAGCGTGTATATGCTGAATACCGATATCAATGCCTATGGGGCATTTGAAGTTAAAGTTAAACATTAACATTTCCCGAATGAATCATTGTACTATCAATCATCCAAATACAGCATGTGGTTTATTAAGTTTGACATTTATTTTTACCACGGTAGTAATAATTTCCGTTTCAACATCCACCTTCCTGATGCGGTGATTATCTGTGTCTGCAATGTAGATACTTCCGGATTCATCTATATACAGACTGTTTGGTTTGTTCAGCATGGCTCCGGTAGCCGGACCGTTGTCTCCGGAATAACCTTGAGCCCCTGTTCCGGCTATGGTGGTAATGGTGCCTTCCCTGTCTACCTTACGAATGCGATGATTATTTGTGTCTGCAATATACATATTTCCGGACTCATCTATATACAGACCGTTTGGTTTGTTCAGCATGGCTCCGACAGCCGGACCGTTGTCTCCGGAATAACCTTGA
>DAOURZ010000387.1 GCA_030627475.1 Deltaproteobacteria bacterium
ATAGGCTGCTTAGGCTTATATTTCTTTTCAAGCAGCATCTCGGATTTCTGAAGTACTGCGCCAACAAAACCACCACTACCAAGTATTCTTTGATCAGATTTTTCTCTGTCTTCCTTTTTCTGCCCTAACAACCCTGCCTTGTCACCCCCGCCGCTGCGTATCAGTCCTCCTCCCTGCAAATCTTCGCGCCGTCCATGCTTTATTCCTTTTTCTACAAACTGACGGTATCTTCGGCGAGCTTCTTTTAAATCTTTTCCAAAATACTGTAGAACATCTTCAACTGTTTTTTCTGCGAGGTATTCATCTTCTTCAATAGCAGAAGGAATCTCAGGAACCAGAGGATTTTTTTGTTTTCCTATCATAATGCTATGACCTGTCCACGGATATTTATCAAGGGCTTTCAGATCTTCAACCAGATTTGCTCTCAATGGATTCAAATGAATATAGCGAGTCAACTCCAGCAGATAAGCGTCTTCTTCACAAACAACAGACTTATAACGATTTTGAAAAAGATGCCCACTTCGCCGATAACGAATGTTGAATGTTACTGCATATCCAGTCATAAGTCGGCGCATCACGGTGCTAAGCGGTGTCGGACCAGTACGTAAAAGCAGATGAAAGTGGTTCGGGATCAATGCCCCATGCATAACATTGGGTTTGTGTTTCCTCAAGGATGATGGCCAGGCGTTCCGGAAATGAAGAGCGATCTTTATCGTCCCAAAAGATTTTTCGGCGTTCAATTCCCCGTGCCATTACATGTTGAAGGACACCGGGTGCATCAAGTCTGGCTTGGCGTGGGTTAGTTACTTTTCTAAAAAATCTTCAAGTATTACCACCCTGATATCACTTACTTTCTTCAGGCCGGAATCATTGGTCAAAAATGCATCAGCGCCATATATTATCCCAACAGCTATCTGAATTGCATCAGGAGTTCTGATTGAATATTTTGCCCTAAGTTTTGCTGACAATTCTGAAACTTCATGAAAAATCTCAAAAGTTGTTAATCCTTCAGCATACAGTAATATATCACGGTATTTTTCGGCCAAAGATCCATTTTTTGTTTTGAATGGAAGAACTAACACCTCTAATAGTGTGATGGTTGATGTTAACGCATCAATTTTCCCAGCATTGATTTCAGCAAAAAACGGTCGTAACAGGCCCAGATATTTAGGATTTTTTTCAATGAAATATATAAATGGGGCAGTATCAATACAAATCCTCAACCCGCGTAATTCATCGACTAATCCCATGACTCTCTCTCCTTATGAACATAATCCTGAGCATCAATACCTTTCCATATATTAGCGCCCAGTCCCTCAAGCTCCATAATACTATTTTTCTTTCTTCTTTTGCCGATGGTTTTTTTGAGCCCGGTTGATATGATTTCCAAAAGAGTCAATTGTTCATCTATATTTAAAGACTTAATTCCTCTTGCATAGTCACTATAGGAAAGTGATGTTCTTTTTGTTTCCATTTTGTCGCATCCTTTCATTTGTAATGGTCATGGCTCGGAGGACATTGCCCTGTACCATCTATTATTGCCTGAGTGATGGGGGACGTTATGTTGCGAGTTTAATTCTTCTTATTTTATCCCAAAACAAACTAAAAAATCCATCTAATTTTTTTGATTCATTTAATTCCTCAAAAAAAGCTTCAGACATCATAGTAAATGACATTTTTTCTCAATTTAAATCGTGCATCTATTCTTGACCGCTATAGCCCCTTGGGGAATTGATGAAATACGAAAATAGAGATTGAACTCCATGTGACCTTTTAACTTGGGCGACATACTGTTTATCAGGTGACAAAACTTTATTGCTACCTTCCGGTGCTTTTTGTCCTCTATCCAATCCAAAAGCACAACAAGTTTGTTTCCGGCTAATTTCACATAGCCGGCAAGCTTTGTGATCTTTGTCAGGATCTGTTTTACGTCTCGCAGATCATCGTAACATGAACGGAACAAGC
>DAOURZ010000012.1 GCA_030627475.1 Deltaproteobacteria bacterium
GTCAGGGCTTTTTTATACATTTTAATTGCCATATTAAAATCTTCTTTTTCACGGTAATTTGATCCAAGGCTGGCATAATCAATAGCAGAAAAAGGATCAATTTCAACAGCTATTTTAAGGTTTTCAATAGACTTGTCATATTCTTTAATCTTGAAATAAGAAAAGCCAAGAGCATTATAAATTTCTTTCATATTGCCTGCCTCTTCCCTGGCTTTTTCCAATTCAACTATGGCCTGTTCATATTTGCCGAGGTTGTTGAAACATGTTCCCATATAGATCAAAATTCTGATCCGGTCATCATGTTGAGGCTTTGAGTGCAATGCTTTTGAAAACTCCTCCATGGCCTTGACATACTCTCCTGTTTCAAAATAACAACGCCCTTTATAGAAGTGGAAGAAATGCTGATTCTGATATGATAGTTCAACACTGCTGAATGCTTTAAGCGCTTGATCATAGCTTCCAGTATTTGTGTATCCTATAGCAAGTCGAAAATAAACGGGATCGGTTTCTTCAATTGGAGAAAGTTTTAAGGATTGCCTAAAGTTTTTTATAGCCTGAAAATCATTTTCCGAATCCTGGCGTAATACTCCAAAATGATAGAGTAATGCTCCCGTTTGTTGGCTCGTTATAAGCGACTTGGGTAAATCTGCAAAAGAATCAATTACTTGTTCTCTGCATCCAAGGCAGTCTCTTTTTGACCTGTTTTGTTGATAATCATTGATCAAGAATTCTGTTTGGCTCTCATTTTTGCGAAATGCATCCATACAACAATAAATATTACCATCTTGAACCGAGATAATGAGCGAATCCTGGCAATGTTCTGTCATAGACAAGTCATTGTTTTCTAACTTGTCCAATGAATTATCAATGATATTCTGACAAAATAGATTGCAAAGGACATCCGTCATCTCTCCGGATTTTCCAATACCGTAGTAAACCTTGTCCGTCAAAGACAGAAGTTTTTCATCTTGAGCCAGATTTAAAGTATCTTTATTCAGGTAAAGACTGGATAATAAAAAAGAATTTTTTAGTGTATCAAGCAGGTTTATCAACTGGATGGGCTTGACCCTGTTATCCGGAACAAGAACCGGCAGCAATATAAGCCTTGGCAATTCCTGGTGTATGTAGCCTTCCTGGTCAAATTTATCAGTTAATTGTTTCAAATATTTATATGATATTCTTATGTCATCAATGGCCAACGGAGGGACTGGATGGACAAGATGAACGTAAAGCCGGGCAAACAGGTGCTCGCTGAGAAACTCGTTTATATTTTTCTGAATACGTTCTACCTCGGGCATACTGTCAGAAAGATTTTCCAATACAAGATAAATATTTGATGTCATATTAATATGTGAAGACAGGAACGATAATGTCTGTAAAAGCCACTCAAACTTTTCATTATCGTGTTTGCCAAGTATTACATATATTTTCTTAAATGCAGGCTTTATCATTATTTTGTTATTTCCGTGTGTTGTTATTTCGTCCATGTTCCTAATCTTTTAATTAGTGCCTGAACGAAAACTGCCGATTTTTCCAATTTCTGCATCAAACGCAAATTTTAATCCTCAAAATACCCAATGTATTCCTGCGGTTAAAATTTGCGCCTTCCTTGAACTTAAAAAAATTTTATAGTTTTCGTTCGGGCACTAATTATGACACGATTCGTTTTCCGCCATCTATGGAACTCTCTTGCCACATTTGTCGGATCCGCTGTAATTCACTGCGGCCCATATAATCGGTTTTATATTGAGAGCCAATAGACAGGTATGCCGGCCGGTCGTTATTTAACGGACGTATATTATAGTCTTCGTAGTGTTGCGCAATATGTGTACCAAAATAAATTTGCAACTGCTGGGAGTTTGTATTACCCATTATCCTGACATTGTTTTTCTTGACAAACTCAAGAGTTTGAACTGCGTCCTCAAATGTTTCATAAGGAAGACCGTATATGGTAAAAAGTTCAACTTCTATACCATGGCTTTGGGCAAGTTTAATTGCCTCGGCTACTTTTTCGCTGGTTATATGTTTACCAAGTTTTGATAATACCCGTTCTGAGGCTGACTCAAGCCCAAAGGCAATAGTACTTACACCCGCCTTTTTCATCTTTTTCAACAACTCAGGAGTTACAAGATCCGCACGAGTCTGCAACCATATTTCAATTTTAAGACCTTCTTTTAATATGCTGTCAAGAATTTCTACAAGCCGTAACGGCTTATAGGAAATATTCGGGTCGGCAAACCAGAACCTGTTTACACCTTTTTTTGTTATCCATTTAATTTCTTCAACAACTCTTTCAACGGAATGAAAGCTTATTTTGTGATTGAAAGCATTCGGGGTGTAACAGTATATGCAGTGATGAGGACATCCGCGAGATGTCAGCATAATTGCTTCCTTCATACGAGAGTAATCAAAAACGTCATTCAGATAGGCTGAGGGATAACGATCCAAATCAATATAACCCTCAAGTTCCGGTGTATCAAAAACAGCATCATTGTCGTCTTTATAACTAACGCCGGAAAGATTCAGAAAGGGGATTCCATTGTCAATAGCTCGCGCAATTCCCAGCATTGTAAGTTCTCCCGGGGATCGACATATATAATCCACATCTGATAGTTCTGTAAAAGCAACAGAGGGCATGAATGTAGCCTGGGGACCGCCAATAACTATCTTGATGTTCTTGTTAATTAATTTTATAACTTTGGCAAGTCCTGTTATATATAGCATAACTCTCTGGTAGGCGGAAAACCCAACCAGGGACGGTTTAAAACTGCGGATAATCTCTTTAAAAGCGGAACAGGATAATGAGGTATTATGTCCGATAGTCAATATTTTCACACAAAATCCTTTGGATTCAAGGAAGGACGCAATATATCCCAGTGATATAGGTACTGTTTCCTGTACAAAGGGGTTTATTTCAATAAGTAAAATATTCATAATATATAATTTTGGTTTAAATAATGCCCGAACGAAAAATAGAATTTTTTTCAGGTATTAAATATCCAGAGTACTAACCTCAAGAGCATTATTTTGTATAAACTCTCTTCTCGGTTCAACCTCTTCTCCCATAAGAATAGTAAATAAGTGATCTGCTTCAACCGCATCTTCCACGTTAACCTGAAGCAGGATTCTTTTTTCAGGATTCATGGTTGTCTCCCATAACTGATCAGGATTCATTTCACCAAGACCTTTGTATCTCTGAACACTTGTTCCCTTTCTGCCTTCTTCTATTAAAAATAAAAGCAAGCTCTTCTTGTTTTTAAAAGATAATGAATTTTTTTCATTATCTTTATTAAACACATAGAAAGGTGGTTTATCATATTTATCTATTTTTTTGCCGATAAGCAGGGCTTTTTGAAATATAGATGAATATATCAAATCTCTGCCTATTTTAATCTGCTTTATATCTTTACCTGATAAATTTATAAACCCGTTTGTTGTTCTCTTATCGCCCTGTAAAGCAAAAAATTCATATACATTACGCTCATCATTAAAAAGTAACTCTCCAACATTATATCCTTTATTAAACATAAAGTTTTTTAAATATAACATTTTTTCTTTGTCTTTAAGAAATTTTTTATCCTCAACCCCTTCCTTTATTAATAATTCTACTAAATCTAAATTGATCCCGCGCAGTTCCATTTTTTGAATATTATTAAAATATTCGGAAAGATCTCCAATAAACACATACATATTATGCTCTTTTAATATCTCTTTTTTATCTCCAAATTTTATACTTTTATTATTACAAACCCTTTTTAAAATATAATCATTAAATTCCGGCTCATCTTTCAGATACATAGCGTTTTTGCCTTTTCCTACCCTGAAAAGTGGAGGCTGGGCTATATATAAGTATCCATTTTCAATTATTTCATGCATTTGTCTGTAAAAAAATGTTAAAAGCAGAGTTCTGATATGCGAGCCATCAACATCCGCATCTGTCATGATAATTACTTTATGATACCTTATTTTTTCTATATTATATTCTTCTGTTCCAACACCCGTACCAAGTGCTGTTATCATATTTTTAATTTCTTCACTTTTGAGAATTTTATCAAACCGCGCTTTTTCAACATTTAATATTTTTCCTTTTAAAGGAAGTATGGCCTGAAATTTTCTATCTCTGCCCTGCTTGGCTGAACCACCGGCAGAATCTCCCTCTACAAGAAAAAGCTCTTTTTGTGAAGGTTCCGAACTCTGACAATCTGATAATTTTCCGGGAAGGGTTGAATCCATTAAAGAATTTTTGTCTCTTGAAAGATCCCTTGCTCGTTTTGCTGCATCTCTTGCTCTTGACGCATCAACTGCTTTTGCGACTATTTTTTTAGCTATATTCGGGTTTTCTTCTAAAAATATACTTAATTTTTCATTAACAAGAGACTCAACAAACCCTTTTACTTCGCTGTTTCCGAGTTTTGTTTTTGTTTGCCCCTCAAATTGAGGCGATTTTATTCTTATGCTTATTATTGCTGTGATGCCTTCTCTTACATCATCTCCGCTTAATTTTACCTTAAAGTTTTTTGGAAGATTCCCATTTGAAGTATATTGATTTATTGCTCTTGTTAAGGCGGTTTTAAGACCTATAAGATGAAAACCTCCCTCAACCGTATTAATATTATTTGCAAAAGAGAATAATTTTTCTTTAAAAGTATCATTGTATTGAATCGCTACTTCAATATAAACATCATTTTTAACACCTTCGATGTAAACCGGCTTATGTAAAACAGTATGTTGTTTATTAAGATATTCAACAAAAGAAGATATACCGCCCTCATAAAAAAACTCATTCTTATTATCTGTACGTTCGTCTTCTATAACTATACTTAAACCCTTATTTAAAAAAGCCAGCTCCCTTAATCTTCGAACAAGTATTTCATAAATAAAAATATCTGTGTTTAATATTTCCGTATCAGGAACAAAATGTATTTTTGTACCTCTTTTATTTGTTTTACCTGAAACTTTTAATTCACTTGTTTTCTTACCTTTTTCGTATGTTTGATAATAGATTTTTTCATCGTTGTAAATTTCAAGCTCAAAAAATTTCGATAAAGCATTAACTACGGAAACTCCTACACCGTGCAGACCCCCTGAAACTTTATATGAATTGTCATCAAATTTGCCTCCGGCATGAAGTTTAGTCATTACAACCTCTACCGCAGGAACTTTTTCCGTTTTATGTATACCTACCGGAATACCTCTTCCATTATCTTCGACACTAATACTGTTATCTTTATGAACTGTAATATTAATGAGATTACAATAACCAGCCATAGCTTCATCAATACTATTATCCACAACTTCATAAACAAGATGATGAAGTCCTTCAATATCAACGTTTCCGATATACATTGAAGGTCTTTTTCTAACTGCTTCAAGGCCTTCAAGTATCTTTATATTATCTGCTGTATATGTTTCTTTATTCATATTTTCATAGCCATAATTACACTTAAAAAACTTTTATCATTTTCGCCCTCAATTAAACAGGGTCTTTCTTCATTAAGAATATTAATATTTATTCTATCATCATCAATTGCGTTTAATGTTTCAATAAAATATTTTGGGTTAAAAGCAATATCCATAGGCTTTCCCTTAAAATCTATTTCTATTTCTTCTTTTGATTCACCGATATCAGGATTTGTAGTTGTTATAATAAGTTTTGTATCTGAAAAATTAAAAATTGCACTTTTATAATCTTCTGAAGATAAAATAGACATTCTTTTAAGCATCATAAGGAATAACTGTTTATCAAGATTTATTATATATAAATCTTCCTTTTTTATAACATCTTTATATTCAGGGAAATTACCTTCAAGAAGCCTTATAATAATTATCTCTTTATCTTTTTTTATTACAAAATTATTATTTTTAACACCAATTTGAACATCTCCTTCCCTGTTTAGAAATTTGGAAACTTCATTCAAGCCTTTTTTGGGAACTATAATCCCCATATCAGATGGTAAATCACTATTTTCTTTATAAATATAATCAACAGATGAAAGTCGGCTGCCATCTGTTGATACCATTCTGATAATCTTTTCATCTGTATTAATAATTGTTTCAAAAAAAACACCATTAATATGAGTCCGCTTTTCATCTGTAGCTGCACTTATTATAAGAGATCTATCAATCATTAATTTAAAAGATTTTGAATCAATCTTAAAAAAATCAATATCTTCTATATTTGGAATCTCCGGAAAATCAGAAGGATTAATACCGGCAATATTATATTGGACATTTTCATTACCAATTTTAAACCAATTATTTTCAACTTCATGAAGAGTAATTTCATCAACAGGAAAATTTTTTACAATCTCATATAACCTTTTTGCATTAATAGCTACTGTGCCATCTTTTTCAATTACAGCAGGATAAATGCCCTCAAAACCGGTTTCAAGATCTGTTGCTGTAAGAGTTATTTCTGAATCAGATGCTTTTATTAAAACAGTTTCAGTTATTTCAAAATTACTTTTACGATTAATAGTTAAACCCTGAATTTTTGATAAAACATCAAGTACATCATTTTTATTTACTGTAAAGTTCATAATTATTCCTTAAATATAATAAACAATATTAAATATCTATTGTTTATAAGTATAATAACTATTTAACTATTTAATTTATATGCTGAAAATTAAATAGTATTTAGTATATAAATATATTTAAAACTTATTATTAATATGAAGGTTATAAACACTATTTTTTTTCTTGTTTATAAAACACGAATTTTTAATAAGTTATTATATTACTTTTAAGCCTTAAACGGAGCGAAAAAGCTTAATTGATATCAAACGTTTCCAAAACAACTTAACCTTTTATAATTATTAAAGTTATTCCAAATTATTTCTACAAAAATGGGGACTTTAAAAATTTCCTGTAAAATTTTGAATTTTTGAGAGATAAAAGTATAAATAGATATATT
The DNA here is from genome assembly GCA_030627475.1 of Deltaproteobacteria bacterium. Taxonomy (GTDB): domain Bacteria; phylum Desulfobacterota; class Desulfobacteria; order Desulfobacterales; family ETH-SRB1; genus B13-G4. The sequence continues at coordinate 6,917 of DAOURZ010000012.1, forward strand.
TTTTATAAAGTAGTTACAAGATATTTTTTAACATACTGTTCTACCTACCACCACTAACATAACCTTCCATATCCAAAGCCACATAAGAAAAACCTAATGCCTTTAACTTATTACTAATGACCAGTCTTATATTTTTTTTTAATATTTGTTTAAAATCTACAGGGTCAATTTCTATTCTTGCAATTTTTCCGTGGCATCTTACACGACAAGTCTTAAAACCAAGATCTATTATGATATTTTCAGCTTTTTCTATCATGCTTAGTTTTTTTTGAGTTAAGGGCGTTTCGTAAGGAATTCTGGTGGCAAGGCATGCCATTGCAGGCTTATCCCATGTGGATAAATTCATATCTTTTGAAAGCAAGCGGATATCATTTTTTGTGAGTCCTGCATCTATTAATGGAGCAATAATACCCATTTCTTTCGCAGCCAGAAGTCCGGGACGAAAATCATTAAGGTCAGTTACATTTGCTCCATGGGAAATATATTTAAGACCTATATTTGATGAAATTTTTAAAATATCCTCAAAAAGAAGTTTTTTACATATATAGCACCTGTTTTTTTTGTTGGACATAAAGCCTGAATGATTTATTTCCCTTGATTTAAATAAAATGTGTTTAATTCCAAGATTATCGGCAAACTTTTTTGAATATTCTGTTTCCCGTGATGGATGTATCGGTGATGTTGCTGATATAGCTACCACATTTTTTTTAAGTAATTTGTGAGTAAAGGCAAGTAAAAAGGCGCTGTCAACTCCACCGGAAAATGCAACAATCAGAGAGTCGAAACTATTTATTATAGAAATCAGTCGTTTTTTTTTTCTTTTAAATCTATCATAATTATTTAACCATAAACGTTTCGAGCTATGCGGGCAGGTTTTTCGCACTATGTTTTGGATGAATGGCAACACAGTGAATCATTACCATTATTGATTACCAAAATTATTCTGTCCACCGCAGTCAGGACACTGCCAGGTGATTCCGTTACATGACATTCCCCAAACATTTTCATACATGCAGTCCTGACAAATTGCAAAACCGCATCTGCATGTCCAGAAAAAAGGGGCTTTATTCCGGCAGCAATAGCAGTTTGCCGGCTTTGATCGGAGCCGTCTTTCCCTGTATTTCAATTTAGTTGAAGAGCCTGTCATGTTCCACCATTATGCAAAGATTCATCACGACATCTATACCTGTTTTTGTTAATAATTTTGCAGCTTCATGGTTTTCTATATTAAGCTGCATCCAGAAAATTTTTGGCTTGATTCGAATAGCCTCATGAGCATGTGGCATTATCTGAGAAGAGTTTCTAAACACATTAACAATATCTACGGGCTCCTTAATATCTTTTATTGATGAATATACTTTTTCTCCAAGAATTTCTTTCTGCCTTGGGCGTACCGGAATAATTTTATAACTTTGTGCTTTAAGATATTTGGCAACAATATGGGAATCTCGTTCCGGTTTAGGGCTTAATCCTAAAATCGCTATGGTTTTTGAATATGCCAGAATATGTTTTATTTCACTGTCTTCAGTGATTATTTTACCTTTTTTCATATATGTTTAATCTATCAGCCTTGTTGTTTTAGTTTATTAGTGATAATAGCAAAAAAAAGGTAACCGTTTGCAATTAACGGTTAATAAAACGATAAAATCGTAAATTTTAAACCACTATAAATATAGATATCAATAAAACCTGTAATCTGCAACCTGAATTCTTATGAATAAAGATAAAACAATATATCTAATAGACGGAAGCGCATATATCTACCGCGCTTATCATGCAATTCGCGGACTTTCCAATTCAAAGGGCCTTCCAACAAATGCCGTTTTTGGTTTTACAAAAATGCTTTTAAAGCTCATAGAAGATCGAAATCCAACATATGTTGGAATGTTTTTTGATGTAAAAGGCCCGACTTTTAGACATAAAATGTTTGATGCTTATAAAGCCAACCGTCCACCAATGCCTGAAGATCTATCAATTCAGATTCCATATATTAAAGAAATAACAAAAGGTTTCAATATACCGGTTGTTGAAATGCAGGGCTACGAAGCTGACGATCTCATAGGCACACTTGCACGTAAGGCGGAGGAAGCAGGGTTTTCTGTAATTATGGTTACCGGTGATAAAGATTTCATACAGCTTGTTACAAACAGGTCTATTCTCTGGGACCCAATGAAAGAAAAAATCATAGATAGTAATATGATAAAAAATACATATGAAATTGAACCTCGCCAGATGGTTGATGTTATGGGCCTTTCCGGTGATTCTGCAGATAATATTCCCGGTGTTCCCGGGATAGGTCCAAAGACCGCACTTGCATTAATAAAAACTTTCGGAAGTATGGAAGGTTTATATGAGCAGGTGTATACAATAAAGAAGAAAAAGCAGCATGAAAATCTTGTCCGCTATAAAGAACAGGCTTTATTGAGCAAAAAACTTGTTAAAATAGACGATAAGGCACCCGTATCGTTTACACCTGAAAACTTTAAATACAGAGCTCCCGACAATACCATTCTTGCAGGACTCTTTAAAAAACTGGAATTCAGGCAATTACAGCAGTCAGTTGTAAAATATGCAGATTTATCAAAAAAGAAATACAAGGCAGTCTTGAGTGTTGATGAACTTTCCGATCTAATTGCGACTTTAGAGACCTCAAATTTATTTGCCATTGATACTGAAACTACTTCCAAAAATCCAATGGCGGCAAAGATAGTCGGGTTGTCTTTTTCATTAAAGCCTGATGAAGCATTTTACATTCCATGCGCTCATAAATATAAAGACGCACCAAAACAGCTTAAAATTGATGAAGTTTTGAAGAAGCTTAAGCCGGTACTTGAAAATCATAAAATAAAAAAGATAGGCCAGAACATAAAATATGACTGGATTGTTCTTGATCGTCATGGAATATGCCTTTCCGGAGTAATGTTTGATACCATGCTCGCATCTTACCTTATTAACCCTTCGAAACGCGCTCACAATCTTGACCGAATTGCTCTTGATTTTCTTGATCACAAAACAATTTCTTATGAGGAAGTGGCAGGTAAAGGTAAAAATGCTTCCTGCTTTTCAAGGGTTTCCCTTGAAAAGGCTGTTCCATATGCCTGTGAGGATGCTGATATTACGCTTATGGCTTATAATATTCTATTGCCAGTGCTGAAAGATATGGGGCTTGAAGAACTTTTTAAAAAAGTAGAAATGCCGCTTATACCAGTATTAATGAAGATGGAAATGACTGGAATTAATGTTGATAGAGAAAAATTAATAAATCTTTCAAAATTATTTAAACATCAGCTTGAGCAGCTTGAAAGCAGTATATATTCAATCGCAGGAGAAGAATTTAATATCAGATCTTCACAGCAACTCGGCAAAATACTTTTTGAAAAGCTAAAATTGCCGGTGAAAAAAAAGACAAAAAAAAAGACAGGCTATTCAACCGATGTAAATGTTCTTGAAGCACTGTCAGAACAGCATGAACTACCTGTTCTAATATTAAGGCACCGAACTCTCGCAAAACTTAAATCAACATATACTGACGCTTTGATAGAGCTTATAAATCCGGAAACAGGACGTATCCATACGTCGTACAACCAGACAGTTACTGCTACAGGCCGCCTTAGCAGCTCCGAACCGAATCTTCAGAATATTCCGGTCCGCACAGATGAGGGAAGGGATATAAGAAGGGCTTTTATTCCAAAACAAGGATGGCACCTTCTTGCTGCAGATTATTCTCAGATAGAACTCCGTATTCTTGCTCATTGTTCAGATGATAAAATTCTTATCAAGGCTTTTAAAGAAGATGAAGATATTCATCTCCGAACTGCTGCAGAGGTTTTCCAGGTATTTCCTTCTTTCATTACTTCTGAATTGAGACAGCAGGCCAAGGTTATAAATTTTGGCATTGTTTATGGAATGAGTCCGTATGGCCTTTCCAAAGAGCTGGGTATAAGCCGGAAAATGGCAAAAACATATATACACAACTACTTTACAAGATATAGTGGCGTAAAAAAATTTATAGATGAAACAATAAAACAGGCCGGGATTTCACAGAAAACAAGTACTTTGCTTGGCCGTATTCGCTTTTTGCCGGATATCAACAGCTCCAATAAAAACTTGCGTGAGTTTGCCGAAAGAACCGCAATAAATACTCCTGTTCAGGGATCGGCTGCAGATCTGATAAAAATAGCAATGATAAATGTAGATTCGGAATTTACAAAGAGGGGCCTTAAATCCGCGATGCTGCTTTCCGTACATGATGAGATTGTTTTTGAAGTGCCACCGGATGAACTGGATGAAGTTGGATTTCTTGTAAAAGATATAATGGAGGGTGTTTGGGATCTAAAGGTACCGCTCAAGGTTAATCTATCAGTGGGAAAGAATTGGGCAGAAGCCAAATAGTCGCGAATAAAGATTGAGATTAGTCCGAATGTAGCCGTCTTTGCACGGAAGTGGGACTTTAGTCCCGAAAAAACACTGTGCAACAATGCGGGGCTAAAGCCCCCCTGATAATAATAGAAAGGTATTTTATAGCCTGAAGCTTTGAATCGGGGTTTGGTTAGTATAATTTTACAAGCAAGCAAAACCAAAGGGTTACTAATTGATTGAATTTACATTCTGTCCCGCATTTCGTTGATAGCCAGGATTAAGATACGAAAATGTAAAATTATTTTTGAGAAAATCCTCAGGTAAAAACGTGATCGGCAGTGCTTGATACACAAAAAATTTATGGCTTCGAAAAAAAGGTGCCTTTGCCTCAGCTTATAAATCAGGGCAAACAGTTTCTGGATGCTGGAAAAGCCAGGGATGCGCTTTCATCGTTAAAGCTGGCAATTAAAAAGGGCGCTCCGCCAGACGACATAAATCCAATGCTGTTTAAGGCATATCTTTTACGGGAATCCCAACTCAGGCAGAAAGGGATGAATGTAGAAGCGGATTCGATCCATTGTCAGGCCGCCACTTTTATGCCAACGTACGACAAACTTTCCGATAACGATCTGCTTACCTTTATGAAAGGCGCTTTCTTTGAAGATTCAATAAGCGCCTATAACGGATATATCGGGGAGAATAGCCCTTCTATCACCATAGAGCTGTATCTTGCGGGGCAATTTATTATTCATCGTCAATGGGATATGCTGGACAAGCTTGATGATCGTGTGTCGCTGAAAAAAGATGCCGCCTCTGTTGTTCAGGCAGCTGATCTTATGCACAGCGGTGATTGGGAATCTGCCCTGGCTTACCTGAAACCTGTATCAAGAACCTCTTCTTTTGCGCCGGCACGCATATTCTGTCTTGCTATGGTATCTTTTTATAATGAAGACGATTCCGGTATGCAGCGAGCGCTTTCCATGATTCCAAAGGAATTTCCCCTTTACGAAGTGGCAAAAAAACTGAAACAAGATCCTGACAACTTTCCCTGCCTGTGGGAAGGTCCTGTAAACACTGAAAAAAAATTTACCGATGCTCTTGACAGTCTGAAAAAAAAGCATTTAAAACGTGCAGCCAGTCAATTTAAAAGCATTGCCGGATCAATTTATCCTGATGATTATGACCGTGCAATTTTCCATCTCCTCGAACTGGTCTGGCCTTTTACCCTGGACGACACTATCTATAGCTATGAATATGTTCATCTTATCAAACAGTTGCTTCCTGAAAACCAATCTGATCTTCTAACTGCGAAAACCGAATATTTTGACTTTGATAAGCCATTAATTAATACCGGCCGCTATCTTATGTTGATGGATACAGAATTTCCTGACCCGGAACACGCCCGAATTGCTCACGCGCTGATTTTACTGCATGCTGTTGAAAGAATTAGCAAGGAGAATTTTTTTGTTCAAA
>DAOURZ010000009.1 GCA_030627475.1 Deltaproteobacteria bacterium
AACTTGAAAGTATGACCCGAATCGGTCCTTACGTACTGAAAAAGAAAATAGCGCAAGGAGGAATGGCCGAGTTATTCCTGGCAGATTATGTGCGTGAGGATGGTTTTCGAAGAATTGTAGTTGTAAAAAAGATACTGCCTCATCTTATTGAAAATTCAGAGTTTATCAAGATGTTCATCCGAGAGGCCAGACTGGCTGCATTGTTGCAGCACCCAAACATTGTTCAGATAAATGATTTTGGCAAGTTCAGGAATGTTTACTATATCGCCATGGAGTACGTTCGCGGCAAAAATCTGGCTGAAATCACGGCAGTGGCAGAAAAAGGTCTCCCTGTTGATCAGTCAGTTTTTCTTGTTTTACAGATTAGTAGGGGTTTGCACTACTCGCATTCCAAAACAGACGATAAAACCGGAAAACATCTGAACATTGTTCATCGGGATATCAGCCCCCAGAATATCCTTATTTCATTTCAGGGAGAGGTCAAAATAAGTGATTTCGGAATTGCTAAAGCCAGATCCGAGCCCAGTTTAACCCAGGCTGGTGTTATTAAAGGAAAACTTTCCTATATGTCTCCGGAACAGGCATTGGGGCAAGCTGTTGACCTTAGAGCTGATATTTATGCATTGGGCATTGTCTTTTATGAAATATTATCAGGAAAAAAATTATATCAATTTGGTAGTGACATAGAAGCCATTCGGTTTATTCCTGAAAAAAAGATAGCTCCTATAATAAAATTAAGACCTGATATTCCTGACGAGTTAAATAGAATTGTGATGAAATGCCTGGAGAAAGACAAAAAAATAAGGTATCAAAGCGTACAAGAACTTCATGATGATTTGATACACCTTAAAATGAGATTAAATATAACTTATGACAGATCAAATCTTGCTGAGTTTATGGAGAAACACTTCAGGAAATAGAGAATGTTTTAGCGGTATCCATTAAGGCCAACCAGAGGATTGTCGTATTTTTGCTCCGGATGTATTTTATCATTCCCTTAATTTAACAGTATAGGAATTTTCATTTTTAAACCAATTATATTAATAGGTTAGAGACTATCAGTTTGCAATAATAGCTATTAGCTGATAAGCTTAACAGCTCAACAGCTCGCCCGATAGGGCGCTGATTCATGGAGAAATTTAGAGTGAATTATCATATCAAGATGCCATCTTTATTATCTTATCTTGAGCTTACCGATACGAAATTCCGATTAAATTTTTCTTTGATCTCTCAAGATGTTTCCATCCTGGAAAAATCTCCTTTTCCATTTCTAACTATCAGTGAGTCGGACCCTTTCGCCAGGCTTATTGACGCTCAGTTTGCAACCGATGCCGGAAGTGAAATCAAACGAGTATTTCTTTTGTTTCAAAAAGATGAATATCATCTGACAAAGGATGAATTACGGCCTTTTAACAACCGGGATGTTGATCAATGCTGGCAAAAAGCCTTTTCGTTTTATTCGAAAAAAAATCAGGATGCTTCCGTTTTTATTCTGAACGATCAAATCGGAGAAAATGGAGGGCTGGTACCTTTACAGTCTTTATTTTTTTGCAAATCAAAACGGATTTTTTTTCACCCCCCGTGCCCGGTCTGTGGGCTACCTCTTCAACAATGCCGTGATGACGACATTTTAACCGGTTTGGGGTTTCAGCGGTATTCAGCTTCACTTAAGCGCTATCTGTTTTGTCCGTCGTGTTTTGGTTCAACGGGCAAGTCCGATTTTTACGTTTTTTCACTGGAAAATTCTGATCAGCCAGTATTTAAAAACAGGTTGGCCTCACTTAAAGACAGGTGGGATTTGATCAAAGATTTCGGTCGTCTCACAGAAGTAAGAAACAGTTTGAACCGGTTTCCCTGTATTAATTGCTCCAGCCACCAAGAGTGCTATGGACCGGATGGTTCAGTCATCTCAAGAATCACTCCGGTTTCTTTTTATCCTTTTTACATGTTGATTTTTGAAGCCGCGTCAATTAACGCTCTTGATTTTTTGCCTCTAATTTCAGGCGCCTCATTTGACGATCTTGAAAACCGGCTTAGCGAAAAACAACAGTTGGGCAGAATGAATTGTTTGAACTCTTTAAAACAAAACAGTTCGTCAATAACTCCTTTTTTCTTTGATAAAAACGAAAAATATTTTCTGGAAGTCTTGTATTTAAAGCTTTCTTTTCTATGCGAGCTTGTTCAGGCTGTCTTTTCCATGCCTGATGATTTATGGCCTGGTTTATCTATTGATAGCATCTGGATTAACCTTACAGGCCAGAATAGCCTGTTGCCATTTTTCTGGAACTTTAAGCTAAAGATTATAAACATAGAGGGAAATACCGCCAACCCACCATTTCTTCCGAAATTATTTTCATATGACAGCCCCCATTTGCTGGGAATTATTTGGTTCTACACGTTTCTCGTCAACAAAAAACAAGGTGTTTCAGAGATATATGCAGCTCTTGGAGAAAAAATTGACAAAATAGTCTCCAATGATGACGATAGTCCGGAAAGCGTTCTGAAAAACAGTATTGATGGCGTTTTTTCTCCTGCAAATATTTTCTGGATTCCTGATGAAAAGAGTGTTGGCCAGGACTGGGTAAGGCTTTGGGAAAAAGCTATCGGTTTGGGCTGGTCTTTATTGAAGATTGGGTCGAGAACCGGCTTGATGGAAGATTCTAAATGGTCGAAAGACAAATTTCAACAAAAGTTGAAGAACCTCAGAAAAGAGGTCAAAGACAAATTGTTTTCTCAAAATCTCAATCCTGTACAAGCAGAGCCTGTGTCAGAGAATAAGGCTATTCATGAGATTCTCGCCAGGATCATGGGGAAATGGAGTGTTGGCACAGATATGGATGCACAGGAAGATGAATTAGAAAAAACGGTTGTTATCTCAACAGCAGACATGGAGAAGTTTGATAATGAAGATGTTGTCTCACAAAATGAGTATGAAATAGAAGAAACAATGATTCTTTCGCCTGCTGACTTTATAAAAGAAAAATCACTCTCAACAAAAAAAGCAGACCAACCCGAAAAAAAGGATTTTATATCCGAAACGGTTATCCTTTATCCGGATCAGGAACGTAGCGAAAAGAGATAGGAGAATGAACAACCAGATATTAATAGAACAAATAACAAATGAACTCAGAAAAATTTATAAGTCAGATTGCTTGAGGTCTGAAACTTTAATCGAAACATATCTTGAAGAAAGATTAAGGGAATTTTCAGATAGCGAAAAATTAACGTTGCTTGAGAAACTGACTGCTGAATTTAATACTGAATCTAATATGGGGGTTTCAGGTAAACACAACGGTTTAAACATAGATGAAGAAGCTATTCCGAGGCTTTTTTCATTATTATTAGGAAAAAAGGTTTCTCTAACCGATCTTTCTTCCACAGAACTTTTACAAAAATTGGCTGAATCCTTGAATACTATCTTTGATGCCCTCAATCAAGTGGTGGGTGTGATTAATACAACCTTTCTTGGCGAATGCACCGGGGATGAAACGATCCGGCAGGTCATAGGTTTTCATCTAAAAGGTGGAGAAAGTCATGCCCGATCTCTTGAAAGCTATCTTGGGCAGATTAAAAAAGCCTTTCTGATTGCACATCAAGCATTTAAAGAGGCTGCTCACACCGAAATGAACGAACTCCTGCACGAATTGGCCCCTGATCAGATCAAAGCTATCGATAGTGGAAGTTTCAGGTTTGGTCCGTTCCAAAAAGCAGAATTGTTTGAGATATATGAGAAAAAGTTTTATACATGCAAAAAATGGTTTGACTCAGGACGATTCATGGAGAAATTCTTAAGAGAATTTGAAAAGAATTCTCAAAGATTGTTCGAGCCATAAGGAACGTGGACGAAATAACTTTCACAAAAGGAACGTGGACGAAATAACTTTCACAAGCAGGCGCATAGATTTGGGTCAGATTTATAAGGAGAAAACATGGAAGAACTTCTGGAGAATCTTAAAGATATTTACCAGGAACTTATTAGCAGCACTATTCCTTCTGTACGGCATGTTGCTGAGTTGGCTGTCGCATGAAAAGGCGAGATCTAATATCAAAGTTGGAGAATATGGGTTGTATTATGCTCCGTCACGGTGGAAAACATGATTGGTACCACAATCCAATTACAAAATTATCTCAACCTGTTCTACGGCACCGTGAAATCAAAGAATATCTTGCTAAACTATAATCAGAAAATTAACTTAGGGTTCGCACAAAAACAAACGGGATGCATCGGCGTTTAAAATGTGAAGTTATTTTTGTGCAGGCCATTAGGAACTATCATGAAAATATTAAAGATGAAAAAATATATTAAAATACTGATTTTGTGGTTGCTTGCTTTTGGAGTTTGTTCATGTGCGTCCATGCCTCTTGCTCCTCCGGAGTGGGTATACGAAAAAGAGGCTATCAGACTTCATTTAAAAGCCGATTTTCAATTAAATCTCCATGCGGGGACACCTCACACACTCCTTATGTGTGTTTATCAACTCAGAAATCCGAACACTTTCAATCAGCTTGCCAGCGATAATAACGGAATTTACAAACTTTTGGAATGCGGCCTTTTTGACGATAGTGTGGTTGGCTCTGAAAGATTAATAATTCATCCGGGGCAAGATCTGACTTTTACTTTGAACCGTGCCGAAGGTGCAAAATACATAGCCATTGTGGCTGGTTACTATTTGCTTCATAAAGAGAGGATTGTACGGTTGTTTGATATCCCGGTGATTGTAGAAAGAAAGGGGTGGAATAAGCTGACTAAAATTTTAAAACCAGGCCCCTTGAACATAGAACTTACGTTGGGTCAGCAACAGATTAAGGAAAGATAAGAAATATGGAAAGACCTCTTTTTTGGCATCAGGGCCTATTTTTACAACCACAACATTTTCAACAGGAAGACCTTTATTTTCAGTCTTTGTTGACACCTTTTTATAAATTTCTTCAGCCTCACCTGTGGGGCGTCGGAAATCTGGAGATCGGGAAAACCGCTTTGGGCAATTTTTCTTTTAATCTTTTGAAAGGTGAATTTTTGTTTCCGGATATGACCTATATAATTTTCCCTGGCAATTCTCTTGTTGAGGCCCGTTCTTTTGATGAAGCCTGGGTGGATGGAGATAAACCTTTTACCGTTTTTCTTGGGCTGAAAAAATGGAACAATGCCGGAGAAAATGTTACAGTCCTTTCCAAATTAGAAAACCTTTCGGAAGTGACAACCAGATTTGTGACAACGACCAACCCTGAAGATGTTCCCGACCTGCATCAAAACGGACCTTCAGCTCAAATCAAGAAACTTTCCCATGTTCTGAAAATATTTTGGGAAACGGAAAAGGATCAGGCCGGAGATTATATGCTTATTCCTCTTGCTCAATTAGAAAGATCAGGTGAAGAGATAATGCTGTCCGAACAGTTTGTTCCACCTTCACTTGCCATTTCAGGTTCGGGGTCTCTCGTAAAGATTATCAGGGAAATCAGGGATCAGATTGCATCTCGCGGTCACCAGCTTGAATCGTATAAACGTGAAAGAGGGATTCATACTGTCGAATTCGGGACAAGAGATATGGTTTATCTCCTGGCCTTAAGGTCACTTAACCGCTATATTCCTTCCCTTTTTCATTTGACTGAATCGCAACAAGTGCATCCCTGGACGGTGTATGCTCTCTTAAGAGAATTGATTGGCGAACTCTCTTGTTTTTCAGAGCAGATCAATGTGATGGGAGAAACAGAAGACGGAACCCGTCTTCTATCCGGATATGATCATCTAAACCTGTGGAAATGTTTTTCAGGTGCCCAGGCTATAGTTACCCAACTTTTGGATGAGATCACGGCCGGGCCGGAATATGTGATTCAACTCGTATATGACGGAACTTATTATGCGTGTGATCTATCCCCAACGATTTTTGAAGGACGAAACCGTTTTTACCTCGTTTTTGAAACCGAAAAGGATCCTGATTTCGTGCTTCAATCTTTGGAAACAATCGCAAAAACAAGTTCACGAGAATCTTTGCCTATTCTTATCGCCCGTGCTCTTCCCGGAGTAAAGCTGCAACATCTTCCGGTACCGCCACAAGAATTGCCCCGCCGGACTTACTCTATTTATTTTCAGATTGACCATCACAGCGATCAATGGGCACGTGTGCAAAAAGATTACAACATTGCCTTGTATTGGGATGCAGCTCCTGAAGATTTAAAAGTAGAACTGATGGTTGTGGGGAAAAAGTAGATATGCGATTGACCGATTGTTTTATAGAACTTATTGCCTACACAACATATTTTTTGAAGGCGGTAGCCAGGAAACAACCTTCCTTTGATCAGGTTCAGGCCGATTTTCAACGCCTGATCGCAAAAAGTCAAGAGAGTTTCAATAATAGTACTTTCTCTCAGGAGGATTACGACCTGGCACGCTTTGCCATTTTTGCATGGGTTGATGAGGCTATTTTAAACTCTTCATGGAAAGAAAAACATCAATGGCAGGGTGAACAACTTCAGCGCATTTATTATCAGACTGCCGATGCAGGGGAGATTTTCTTTGATCGTTTAAATACTCTTGGCCTGCATCAAAGAGATGTGAGAGAAATCTATTACCTCTGTCTATCTATAGGATTTACGGGACGCTATTGTCATGAAGGAGACGAATACCTTCTGGAGCAATTAAAAACATCGAATTTAAAACTTCTTACAGGAAGTTCTGTGGGACTTCCTTCTCTTGAAAAAAAAGAGCTTTTTCCGGAAGCGTATTCTATTGAGTCTAAGGAGATTATTTCTCCTGAAGGGAAAAAACGCTTCTCAACTTTTACGATTCTTTGTCTTGGGGCCCCTGTTCTCCTTTACTCTGTTTTATTTTTGATTTACAGGTTTGTTTTGAATAATATAGGAAAAGTTTATTAAGCAGATGAAACAGATTTTTTTAAAAATTCTTAAAGTCTTTCTTGTTATAGCAGTAATTTTACTGACTCTTCTTCTATTCTTTGGAATCGTCCTTGTTCTTGGTTTGACCTGGTGGGCAGGACTTTTTATTTTGCTGGGCATTGCAGGTATAGGGCTTGGCTTGCTCTTTTTAAGAAAGATATGGTTAAAACGTCGGGAACAGCATTTTGTTGACCGGATTATTGAGCAGGATGATTCCTTTTTGAGAACCATGGAGGATAAAGAGAAGGAGCGTTCAAGAGAACTTCAGTCTCGCTGGAAAGAGGCCATGGAGGCTCTCAAATCTTCTCACTTGAAAAAATATGGCAATCCTCTTTATGTGCTTCCGTGGTATATGGTGATCGGAGAAAGTGGCTCCGGCAAAACCACGGCAATTAAAAGTGCGGATCTTTCTTCTCCGTTTGCAGATGTCAGCCGAATTTCGGGTATTTCAGGAACAAAGAATTGTGATTGGTGGTTTTTTGAACAAGCCATTATTATTGATACAGCCGGCAGGTATAGCATCCCTGTCGATGAAGGCCGTGATAAAGAGGAATGGCAGAAATTCCTCACCCTTTTAGTCAAATACAGAAAAAAAGAATCTCTCAATGGCCTTATTGTTACCATTCCGGCTGACAAGTTGCTTGGCGCCGACCATGAAGCTCTTGAGAAAGATGGTCAAAGCATCCGTCGCCGCATTGATGAATTAATGCGGGTTCTGGGTACAAAATTTCCGGTATACTTACTTGTGACCAAATGTGACTTGATTCAGGGTATGACTCAATTTTGTGATCATCTTCCGGATAAAAGCCTTGAACAGGCCATGGGGTTTATGAATCATGATCTGTCAACAGATATAGTTGCCTTTGTCGATCGTGCTATGCATACAATAGGAGATCGTCTGCGAAACCTCCGACTGCTCTTTTGCCATAAGGTCGAGTCCATTGGCACTGATCCGGGCAGCCTTCTTTTTCCTGAAGAGTTTGAGAAAATAAAATCCGGCTTTAATCCTTTTATTAAAGGGGCCTTTTGGGAAAATCCCTACCAGGAGACTCCACTTTTAAGAGGTCTTTTCTTTAGCAGCGGGCGACAGGAAGGGAGCCCTTATTCACATTTTTTGCAATCTCTCGGCCTTATTGAAGAAAGAGAGGTTTTGCCTGGAACGAATAATGGCTTGTTTCTGCACGATTTTTTTGGTCAGATTCTACCTGATGACAGAAGCCTGTTTGTCCCTACCCAGCGGAAACTTGAATGGAGCCTGCTGACCAGAAATCTTGGTCTGGCTTCATGGGTTGCTGTGATAGTTGCCCTTTGTGGTTTATTGAGTTTTTCTTTTGTAAAAAATCTCATGACCATGAAAGAAGTTTCTCAAGAGTTTTCAAAACCTCTTATATTACAGGGGGAAATCCTGACAGATGTGATTATCATGGATCACTTTCGGCAGGCGCTTTTGAAAGTGGAAAAGGAGAATCGTAACTGGTGGATTCCCAGATTCGGGTTGAATGAAAGTAATGATATTGAGATTCGACTTAAGGAGAAGTATTGCAAACAGTTTAAGGATGGTTTTCTGGTCTCTTTTGATAAACAGATGGGGGACAGGATAGTAAACTTTTCTGATTCCACTCCCGATGAGGTTATCGGCCAACACGTAGTCTACCTCGCAAGACGTATCAATCTTTTGCGCGCCCGCTTGCAAGCTGAAAGCCTTGAAACACTCAAATCCATGCCTCAGCCTTCTTATAAACCTGTCGTTTTGATGGCAGATCAAAAGATTATATCTGAGATAAGACAGCGGTTTGCCAACCAGTATCTTTATAATCTGGCCTGGCACATTGATTTGAGCAGTCTTAACAAGGAAATGAATAATTTGCAGGTCTGGTTAAAACATATATTAACTTTAAAGGGAGTCGATCTCGGATGGCTTGTCACACTGGTAAATGCAGATGAATCTCTGTCGTATGTAACTCTGAAAGATTTCTGGAAAGGCAGCCTGTCAGCTTCACATGAAATAAGCGTGCCTTCGGCTTTTACTCTTAAAGGAAGAGAGAAGATTGATTTGTTTCTTGAAGAAATGGAATCTGCTCTTTTTGATCCTTTTATTATAGCAGGTCAAAAACTTGAATTTCAAGCCTGGTATCGTAAGGCTTATTTTAAAGCCTGGTACAATTTTGCTCTTGTTTTTCCAAAAGGCGTTGAAAGGCTTGAGGGAAGAAAAGAGTGGAAACAAATGGCAGCAAGAATGGCAATTGATCAAGGCCCGTATTTTGCCATTATAAACAGAATGGCGATTGAACTGAAACCTCTATTAACAGACAGGGATGTTCCTTCATGGGTTGAGCGTATTTACGAGTTTCAATCTACCAAGACAAAAGCAGGTATGATAAAGCTTGAAAGCAATGGAGCCCTGGCAAAAGTTGCAAGCAAAGGGAAAACCATTATTTCCGGATTAGAAAAGAAGATCGACAAAACCAGGGGCAAAAAAACTCCGGAGTCTCCGTTGCTATCTGCAAAAGCGTTTCAGGAATATCAAAGTGCGCTGGCCGAGGTTACGCCGGCGGCTGCTTCAAAAACGACAGCTTACCATATGGCCGCCCAGGTTTTTAATGAAGATCCGGCTACTATTAAATCTCCTTTTTTTGTTGCCCGCAGAGCCTGTGATAAGCTCAGTGTTTCGATGCCCGCCAGCAAGTCATTCGACGATGACAGGATCTTCTGGGCACTAGTAACCGGCCCTCTTGATTATTTATGGAGTTTTGTTTGCTCGGAAACTGCTTGCTATCTTCAGGACCTTTGGGAAAAGGAAGTTTTGGTGGAAATCCAGGGAGTATCTGATCAAAAAACCTTAAACCGGATCCTTTTGGGCAGGGATGGTTATGCTGTAAAATCCGTGAATAGGCCAGCCGCACCATTTGTCAGCAGAAGTCCACGAAAAGGTTATTATGCAAAACAGGTGCTGGACAGAAGCATACCTTTTGATAGTTCTTTTTTTTCTTTTTTGACCAAAGGCTCCCAAATAGTAAAACTTGTAAAAGCAAATTATACAGTCTCAATCAAAGGGCTGCCCACTGATACAAATCGGAAAGCCCAGATAAGACCACATGCAACCCGTCTTGAACTTCAGTGCCCGGACAAGGTCCAAAAGTTGATCAATTTCCATTACCCTGTGAAAAAGAACTTTAGGTGGTCACCCGAAAGCTGTGGAGATGTTATTTTCCAAATTGAAGTAGGCGACCTTGTGTTGACTAAAAAGTATACGGGTTATCAAGCATTCTCTAAATTTTTAAAGGATTTCGCAGATGGACAGCGAACTTTTTATTCAAAGGAATTTCCTGAGTATCAGGCAGCCCTCAAACGTTTGGGAATCAGATATATCAAGGTTAATTATCAGTTCAACGGTCACAAGCCGATTATAACGCTACTTACAACTGATCCCGGAAAAGCGCCAGGAAATATCGCAAAATGCTGGAATTAGTAAAATCAAAGCGTTCCTGGAACTGGGCAGCCTGGGGCAAGCATCCCGTGGTCAGAGACTATTTCAGAGTTGGTTCAGACAATCCGCTTTTAAAGGCATTTTTTGATTGGGTTGAAACAGGTTATAGTATGTTATGCCCAAAACGTGACCATTCTTCAAATTGCTATTCATGGCGCTTTTGGGCCGGAGGTTCCGAGAAAAATAACATTGTTTGCGGTGTCGTAAGGGACAGCAGTGACAGTCTTGGCCGGTCATATCCGCTTTTGATTATCGGAACCGGTCCTCTGCAAAAATGGGATGATCACTGGGATGTTTTACCTCTTGCCTGTGAAAAGACCTGGAGTCATTTAGAGTATCTGATCACAAAAAGATTCCTGGATTTTAAACACATGGAAGATGGAGTCCGAATCATAAAGCCACCTTCTTCCAACTGGTCGGAGTTTACAAATCAAAGAGATAGCGGATTTAAGTGTTTTTCCAATCACAAATTATTTCACCGGGATCCTGAAGTCATAAAAAAAGAGCCGATAGCTTGACAAAAAAGACTCAATGTTTTGTTCCGCTCGACAGAGTATTGTTCAATGATCCGATTACATTGGTATGTTTATGGCATTTCTCCTTAAAATCACGTCTTCGGAAAATTCCAAATGCAGTCTTTATGGGTGGTGTTCCGGATGATAGTTATCTTGCTGTTTTTAAACGACCTTTAGTTCCGGCTGATTTCGTTCGGTTATGGTCAAACAAGCCATTGAGTCGATAAATCGGGTGATAAGAAACGAGGGCTACGTTTCTTATAGTTCTTTCATCATTGCTATTTCATCGCAGTCAGGAAATTTTACACACAGTAAACAATCTCCCCATATTTTGAGAGGAAGGTCTGATCTGGGTATTTTCATAAAACCGTATTTCTCGAAAAATTCCGGTTGGTAGGTAAGTGTAAATACTTTTTTTATATTAAAGTCTTTTGCCTCGGCAAGAATCGCCTCAGATAGTTGAGAACCGATTCCCTTCCTTAGATAATCAGGATGCACGGCCAATGAGCGTATTTCTGCAAGATCCTCCCAGCAGAACTGCAAAGCACAGCAGCCCAATACTCTTTCTTCATCTTTATTATTATTATCCACCCATACAGAGAAATCCCGTAAATGGTCATAAAGTTCACTCAGGGGACGGGGAAGAAGTTCACCTTTTTTGCCGTAGTCCTGAAGAAGACCATGAATTGCTTTTATATCTTTTATATTTGCCTTTCTGATCATAGTAATAAAAGTTTCCTGGATAGAATTATTGTACTATAATTCTAATTGGTTAGAGTTAAGATTGACTATTCCGTTCCTTATTCACAGCAACAGAAATTACCTCAATAGCTTTATCAATTTCGTCACCGGTTGTCATTCTTCCTGTGCTAAACCTTAACGTTCCCTTTGCCCAGTCCCCATGAACTCCCATCGCCTTCAGCACATGTGAAATATCCACCCCGTCCGAATGGCATGCCGCACCTGGGGAAGCAGCAATATCCAGCCCTATTTCATCAAGTATTCTATTGGCTATCAAACCTTTAAATGAAAGATTGAGAGTATTGGGTACCCGTTTTTCAGCATGACCATTCAACTTTATATTTTCAACTCTTTTTTTTAATCCTTCATAAAGCATATCCCTCATTTTCTTCATATGCTTCATGTTATTTTCCAAAGAATTCTTTGCAATTTTACACGCCTGACCCAGCCCAACGATACCCGGCACATTCTCCGTTCCTGCTCTTAATCCCATTTCCTGGCCGGCACCATGATGAAACCTGTCTAACACCGCTGATTTTCTGACATAAAGTACTCCTATTCCTTTAGGTGCATACATTTTGTGTCCTGCAATGGAAAGCAGGTCTACTCCGAGTTCAGGGACATTTGCAGAAATTTTGCCAATGGATTGAGCCGCATCCGTGTGCATTACTATTCCGCATTCCCTAGCCAGCGCTGCAATTTCTTTTACAGGCTGAATAGTTCCTACCTCATTATTAGCATGCATGATTGAAATAAGTATTGTATCAGGCCTTATTGCTTTTTTAACATCCGAGACATTTACAAGACCATCCTTGTCAACAGGTAAATAAGTGATTTCAAAACCATTTTTTTCAAGGAAGCCACACACATCAAGCACTGCTGAATGTTCAATTTGAGAAGTAATGATATGCTTGCCCTTGTGCCGCAAAGCCCGTGCAACACCTTTAATAGCAAAATTGTTTGCTTCAGTGCCTCCGCTGGTAAAAATAATTTCTTCAGACTTACAACTAAGTAATGAAGCAACCTGGCTGCGGGCATCTTCCACTGCTTTTTTAGCTATAATTCCATACCGGTGGGTACTTGATGGATTACCGAAATGTTTTTCAAAAAACGGTCTCATAGCATCCAGAACATCAGGATCCACGGGGGTAGAAGCATTATAATCCAGATATACAGACTTTGTCGTTATATAACGATTCATGGTTGTCTATCCTTTTTTACAACCCACATGCAGGTTGACGATTCCCATTGTTAAACTTTTCCATCTAACATTTATGAACCCCGCTGAACCCATCATTGCAGCAAAACTTTTTGGATCCGGAAACGTAGCAACCGAAGAAGGAAGATACCGGTACGCTTTAAAGTTCTTTGATAATAACCAGCCTATTAAAGGAAGAAGTATCTTGAAATAAAAAAGATACAATGACGATAATACCCCTTTTTCTGGTGTGGACAGTTCAAGCACAAGCAACATTCCCCCTGATTTCAAACTGTCATAAAATATCTTCAGTACCGATGATTTGTCACAAATATTACGAATTCCGAATGCAATAGTTATGGCATCAAATGTTTTTTCTTTGAATGGAAGATTAAAGGCATTTCCTGCTAAAAAATAAATGTTGTGGCTGTTTGATTTTATTTTATTTTTTGCAGACATTAGCATATTAACAGAAAAATCAACGCCAAAAATTGAAACATCTGTTCCTTTCTGCCGCAAAATTTCAATTGCGACATCTCCTGTCCCACAAGCTGCATCAAGCAGTACTCCATTGTCAGGAACCTTGATCTCTGAGACCATAGTCTTTCTCCAGTAAACATCCTGGCTCAAACTCAAAAGACGATTTAATAAATCATACCTCGGAGCTATTGATTCAAACATCTCCCTTATAAAAGGCAACTCCATATTCTTCATTGACAACCCCACTTTTTGCATTAGATTATTTGTAATAGTTCAGCCAACCAAGACTATAATACCTGAATTGAGCGATTTCTTACTTGCTTACGCATTCCCGCTTGGGCGGGACGAAAAGTCTCGACATATCCATTGGTA
>DAOURZ010000351.1 GCA_030627475.1 Deltaproteobacteria bacterium
AAAAAGTTTTTTGTATTTGTTTTGTGAAGAAAAGCTCTGCACTGTAGAAATAATAATTTCCGCTTTTTTCCAGTCATCACGATTTTTTTTATATATGATTGAGGTATAGTCGTTTTTCAAGTACCGGACAAAGCTTTTGTATGCCTGATCTTCGAGTTCAAGCCTGTCAACAAGAAACAGTACACGCTTTGCGTTTCCTGTTTTTAGAAACAATTTTATGATAGCGGCGGAAATAAGAGTTTTTCCTGTCCCTGTTGCCATTTCAAAAAGGAACCTGTCTTTGTCCTCCCTTGCCCATGCCTGTAATGCGTATATAGCTTTGGTTTGGTAAGGCCTTAAAATTCGTAAGCCTTCATCAAAAAGATATTTGTTTTGCGTTTCTTCATTCTGGTATCGCGGATCATCTTTGAAGCTCGGTTTTTGAGTGACAGCAATATAATCTTCCAAAACAATTTCATCTGCAAGACGTTTGCTGTCGGGGCTGAAAGTTTGCCGGTGTCTTATAGACTCCTGCGTTGGAAATTCTGTAATAATTTCCGGATTACCACGCTCCAAATCCCAATAATAATGAAGGTTGCCATTTGAGAGAATGACAAACCTGACGTTGAGGCTTTTTGCGTATTTTCTGGCCTGCTCCTTGCCGTCGAGAGGATTTTTTTCTTCTCTTTTGGCTTCAAGAACTACAAGAGGGAACCCTCTTTCATTCAGCAACAGGAAATCAACAAAGCCATTTTTGACAGATTCAAAATCTTTTCCAAAGGCGTCAACATCTTTTTCTTTGATCTTGATATTTGGCTCAAGCTGGATATTGGTCTGACCATTTTCATCATCAAAAAAACGCCATCCTGCATCTTCAAGCAGTTTATTGATTTTTATTCTGGCTTTTGCTTCTTTTTCTGCCATTTAACACCCTGTTACTTTTGGTTGTAGCTGGCTGGTTTCATCTATCGTTATAACCCGCGAGTTGAACAACTCAACGGAAAACTTTGGTGTCACATCTTGATTAACGCACTTATTTCATCATGAAAACTTTGGTGTCACATCTTGATTAACGCACTTATTTCATCATATTTCTTTTTAAAGGTTTTATCGAAACGAAGTTTTTCTCTGAAAATACCAACTCGTCTGCTAACAGAGGAATATGACAGACCAAACAATTCGGATATCTTTTGGTTTGTAAAAAATCCTGTTTGCCACAAAAAATATATCATAAGATCTCTGGTCGCCTTATCTTTTTCCGGTATCCTTAAAGATTTTCTGAATGATTCAAGGTCGCATTCTAAAACATTGGATAAGCCTTGCAGCAGTTTTTCAGGCTCATGCTTCTTAAGCATTATCTGTTGAGGCAGTTCCGGGTTGGCTTCTTTTAAAAATCCGGATTTCAGTTTATCGGCAAATTCGACTGTCCCAAAAAATAAACCATAGCGCAGCTCCTCAAACAAAGATACTTCCTCTTTTGAATATCTCTGCACTTTTTTCCGATAGGATAGTTGCGGATTGTCTGTACCGAACTGAGATAAAATAGTGTCTGTTTTCAACCATTCGGGATATTTTCGGTTATGGGTATATGCCGGATAACTGCTCCACTTATGATCAATAAGCCGTTTAACGATACCGGCTCTTAAGGGATTGCGATGAATATAGCATGATAAACGAACAAGGTAAGCATCGTTTTCTACGATAAGACTTTTAAACCTGCCCTGAAACAGATGACCGCTACGGGCATGGCGGTTATTAAAACGTCTTGTATAAGTGACCCCCAGCCACTGCATTGCCTTTGAAAGGTTGGGATTGTTTGTTCGAAGAAGAATATGGTAATGGTTGTCCATCAATACATAGGCAAAAATATCTACATCAAAGCGATCGGATATTTCACCTATAAGACAAATAAAACAGTTTCTGTCCCCATCATCCCAAAATATATCCTTCTGTTCGTTCCCCCGTGAAAGAACATGATACAAGGCTCCTTTAAACTCAATTCTCCATGGTCTTGACATTTTTCTTCAATAGCATCTACGTAAACAGATGTCAACTAATGCGTTAATCAAGATGTGACACCAATGCTTCCTGACACCAATGCTTCCACACCAATGCTTCCAATGCTTTTTCTTTTGTTAAAGCCAAGTGGTTAACCCGCATCAAAAATATCCCTCAAGGTAATAATTCGATCAAAATATCCATAATTAGTCAGAGAATCATCCGCTCCTTCGGTTGTGATCAGCACTTTGTGAATAGTGCTGTTTTTGGGGTTAGGGAAGAGAGCCAG
>DAOURZ010000246.1 GCA_030627475.1 Deltaproteobacteria bacterium
CCTCATGCCTTCATCTATTGTATCTACGGCTACAAATGCATGAGCTGTAGTTTCACTTGTCATCTGATAGACTAAAGAGAAGTACTTTTTATCATAACCATCTAGCACCATATGGCTAATAAGTGTCATAGCCACATCTTCACAATCACGAACCATAAACTCGTATGCTGTGTCTGTGTACTGCCAATAGTCACTCACCTCGTATTCATCATTAGGGTGCCAAAATATGCTGTTATTCCATTAAATTAATTGAATACTGAATCATAATGGATATTGCCATCTCCGTCATCTTTAAAGGCAGAGATGAAAATCAGTTGATTTTCCCAATCTTCTATAGACATTGTGTAGGTATTGTCAGGCAAATGTTGTTCGTCCGATCCCGTAAACACAAGAGAAAAAGGAGCCTCCCGGAGTTTTAGCCCCCCTTCCAGCTCGGGGATACCTTCGGCCTTTTTCAGCGAATCAACCGATTTAAGTTTCAAATCCGCAGCCAAGCCTCCGCTCAGTTTAACCGAAAATATTTTACCGATTTTTTCCTCAAAATCCTTTTTCTCCATTTTTACCCTCCTGTTTTTTTAGTTTATTTTTGACTTTACGAATACGCCAAAACATACCATCCAAAAAACAAAACTAAAGCGCTTGCCGGTTATAAGAATAAAGTGTGTTGCCAGGAATGGTGCTTGGCCGCCATTCCATTAAGTAGTGGGTATTTGTCTCCTCAATGGAACAAAAACCCTGATTCAAATAAAACCTGACCGCAGGGCTTATTTTTTCCACATGCAACCGAAAAGGCCTTTTTGACTGCATGCATTCCACTTTTGTAGTATCCAGTACAGCCTGACCAATTCCCATCCCGCGGTATCGGCTGTCGACAATAATATCTGCCAACCTTATTTCATCCCTGTCTCCGCAGACAATGAAGCGACCAATGGGCATGCCGTCAAACTCAATAATATTATCCTTTGTTTCCCATTTATTTTTTACTTCTTTAAAGTGTTGGCTGTGTGCTCTGAATTGAAGATCCAGTATAGTTTTTTTTAATGATTCATTTTGGGAATCCCAATACTGAACGTAAAGACGTTCCGAATCAAATTGAGCCCGTAATGCCCTTAAAAATGGATCATCATCTTCATTGGCCGGTCGAAATGTAAGAACAGCATTCATAAAACCTGCATCTCCTATTAATTTAGTCTCGAAACAAGCATATGTGAATAAATAAACTTACAAAAAGATTTAAACGCTCTTAATCACAGTGCAAATTTAATTTAAGTTAATATTTTTTACATAAGAATAGGAAAATATTGACATTAAGAATGATTGACAACAAAGTTAAACAAAGGCAAGCAAAAAATTCATAAAAGAATTAAAAAAGAAATTAAAAGCACAACCGTCATCCATGTCCCAGCCGTCCAATATTCATCATGAAATATATGATCACCATCAAGGAGAATCCCATTGATTCAAGAAAAACCTTTTTTTCAATGCCCAAAAAGGGTAAAGTCCAGTATCCTATTCAAATTCCGGGGTAGAATTTTATGATATCAATTAATATTATTATAACTTACTGTTTTTATTAATGCTCAGCATTTAATTTTTGAGATTAAACGTCGTTTACCCCGAAATTTGAATAGGATACAAAGTCCATACGTTCCAGTAAAAGTCTACACAAAAACACGGATACAAAAATGAGGCATTCTCTTTGCAAAAATTAATCATTCTCATAATAAAATTTTGTCGAAAGCCCCTTGCGGAACAGCTTTTTTACACTGAAATCATCTTCTGGCTCGGCCTCTCAAGGCTTGCCATACTCACGCTGCCGTTTAAATGGATTGCACCCTTCCTTGGGCAGCACATGGCTGGCACCAATGAAATCAGCTCAAAAAGAACACGACAAAAATCCATCCGGATTGCACGGGCCATACGCACCATAAGCGAGCATATGCCATGGGAATGCAAATGTCTGGTGCAGGCCATGGCAGGCAAAATAATGCTGCGCAATCGGAAAGTTACAACAACCCTCTATCTTGGAGTCTCAAAAAAAGAAACCGGGGAATTGAACGCCCATGCCTGGCTGCGCATGGGGGAGTTGGTTATCCTCGGAGGCGGTGGGTTGGAGCAATTTGCTGTGGTTTCCACATTTGCCTGATTCCCTTGATTTTATAACTTTTATTTTTCAGAAAACCTCGGTCTGAAAAGTACCATTAATCATCTTGATAATTCCAAAAGGCTTTTATCTAATATGCTCCCCAATTACCCAGATCAAACCTGTTCCGTTCGGGAAAAATTCGGTCTTGACAGCGATCTTCAAGTCCCCTGTTTCAGCGAGGCCGGAGATCATGTACCAGAGCAGGACAACAGCTATCTATTTGATCCACCCACCACCATGGCCATACTTGCCGGATTCAGTCACAACCGCCGGGTGCTGATCCAGGGCAGCCATGGTACCGGTAAGTCCACCCACATCGAACAGGTGGCAGCCCGACTCAACTGGCCCTGCCTTCGCATCAATCTTGACGGCCATATCACCCGCATGGATCTCATCGGTAAAGAGGGTATTGTAATGCAGGATGGCGGACAGATCACCCAGTTCCAACCCGGAATTCTGACCTGGGCGCTTCAGCATCCCGTGGCACTGGTGTTTGATGAGTATGACGCAGGCCGACCCGACGTCATGTTCGTCATTCAACGGGTACTGGAAAAAGAGGGTAAACTCACCCTGCTGGATCAAAACACCGTGATCCAACCCCATCCCTCCTTTCGGCTTTTTGCCACAGCCAATACAGTGGGCCTTGGAGATGTCACAGGACTTTATCATGGAACCCAACCCCTCAATCAGGGACAGCTTGACCGCTGGAACATCGTTGCCGTCCTGAACTACCTGCCGCCAAAACAGGAAAAAAAAATCCTTCTGGCCAGATGTCCAGAGCTGGACACCCCGAACGGGCAAAAGCGTGCAGAGGCCATGGTGCTGCTTGCCAATCTCATTCGACAGGGGTTTGTTCAGGGAGATCTTTCCACAGTCATGTCACCCAGAACCCTCATCACCTGGGCTGAAAACACGAATATCTTCGGGGACTCATCTCTGGCCTTTCGCCTGAGCTTCTACAACCGGTGTGATGAAACCGAACAGCCCCTTGTGGCGGAATATTATCAACGCTGCTTTGCCCAAGAGCTGGCAGTTCCCCAACACTACCCGGAACTTTTTTAATCATGGCTGGAACTCATCAATCCCAGTTAAAATCACTCTCGCCCGAGTTATCAGCCAATGGCAACACCTTGGTAATTCCACAAATCCATCAGCAGGCAAA
>DAOURZ010000373.1 GCA_030627475.1 Deltaproteobacteria bacterium
ACACCTCTTGCGACCTACCCGGGAGCTCGGGCGGGCTACCCTCAAGCACTCCTCTATTTGGTCTTGCACCGGGTGGGGTTTACAAAGCTTCCCCGGTCACCCGGAGAACTGGTGCGCTCTTACCGCACCTTTTCACCCTTACCCTGCAAGTCAGGCTCAGCCTGAACTCACGGGGCGGTATACTTTCTGCTGCACTTTCCTTCACGTTGCCGCGACTTCACGTTATGAAGCACCCTGCCCTGCGGTGTTCGGACTTTCCTCCGGATCAAGCCAATGATCCAGCGATCGTCCGGACTGCTCCGACCGTAATAAATCAGGAATCGGGGGTAAGAAATCAAAAACTTCTCCTGATCCCCGATCCCTGATTTCTAATTAGTATTTTTCCAGTAAATTATTCTCTGACAACTTGGACAAAATTTCAAGCTTTTACAGCGCTGAAGATCATTATACATCTGCGGCGGAATATTCATATTACATACATAACACACGGAATTTATTACGGGCGCCACTGCAATTCCTCCAGCCTTGTCTCTTACCGCAAGATATATATTTAACAACTCAGGTTCAATTTTACCTGAAAATCTCTTCCATTCAGTATCAAGTTCGGCAAGCCTTTTATCATTCTTTTCCGTTTCATGAGCTATAGTCTGTTTTTCTTTATTAACCTGCTCGGAAAGCTCTTTATATTCATTATTTCTATCAGATAGAACTCTCTCAATATCCTCCATTTGTTCAAGGCATTCGAACTGTTTATCTTCAATTTGAGAATTTATTGCTTTAATATCTTCAATTTCTTTTAGTAATGAATGGTATTCTTTGTTTGTTTTAATAGTTCCGAGTCTCTCCTGACTTTTTTTTAACCTGGAGATATTCATTTCTATATCAGATTTATATAAACGATAACTTTTTTTCAGCTCATCAAGTTTTACTTCTTTATCTTTCGTGGTCTGCTCAAACTCACCAAACCTTGAAGAAAGACTGTCCAGCCTTTGAGTAACGTTACTTAACACTAATTTAATTCCGTTACTTTCCGTCTCAATTTTTTGAAGTTTTACCAGATTATTTATATGTTCTTTCATATACCGAACTCGTTAATTATTTTTTTGGAGCAGCACAGCCATCCCTGCAGCGTCCTTTTCTTTCGCGGGCTGGAAGCCTTTGCTACTATTACAAAACAATGAATGGATCCTTTTCAAGTTTACATGCTTCAACTTTTACATCAAACTCATTTTCAACAAGAACTTTTTGAAGACGTTTCGCCAGCACTTCAACTATTAAATGTTCAGATGCAAAATGCCCTATATCAATCAGACCAAGATTTGCAGACTCAACAGCCCTTGCATCATGATAACGAAAATCTCCACTTATATAAACTTGAGAACCGGATGAAAAAAAATTATTCATCTGGCTTGCCCCGCTGCCAGTACATACAGATGCAGTTTTAACAGACAAATTCGGTTTTCCGACGATTTTTACTGATTTTAATTTAAGTATTTTTTTAATTTCCAATGCGAAATCAGCAAGCTCTTTTTTCTCATTAAGTTCTCCGATACGACCAATACCCTGAACATTCTCTTGAGTTATAAGCGGATAAACATCATATGCCGGCACCTCATAAGGGTGAGCTTTTTTCACATGCCGGATAACACTTTTAAGATTACTTTTTTGTATAATAGTTTCTATTTTTATCTCATCTGTTTGAGTAATCTCACCTGGTTTGCCTATAAATGGATTTGCCTGGGAGCCAGGCTTGAAAGTACCTTTTCCTCTCGTCCTGAAAGAGCAGCATGAATAATTTTCAATTTCCCCGGCCATGGCCATAATTTCAAAAAAAGAATCCAAAACTTGTTGCTCATACTCAACAGGCACGTATAATACAAACTTATAATTTTCTGCACCCCTGACTTTTCCCAGAACTTTCAGATTTTTTAGACCGATACGTGCTGCGATAACATCGTTTATACCATCTTTTGCGCTGTCAAGGTTGGTATGTGCTGAAAATATACCAATGCGGTGTTGAACGGCCATATTGATTACACGGCCAACAGGAGTGCTGAAATCAATAGATTTCAAAGGTTGAAATATCAGAGGATGATGTGTAACGATTAAATCAATATCATTGTTG
>DAOURZ010000330.1 GCA_030627475.1 Deltaproteobacteria bacterium
ATAGTATTCAACCGGCTCAATCTCTCCTGCTATCAGCAATCCGAAAACCCTTGCCACTTCATCTCTAAATCTCACCGGAACAAAATTATCGAACCAGTCTTTGCCGGTAATCTCCTCTTCCTCTTCGTATCCCAGGATCTCGCAACCCTTTCTGTTTATAAGGCTGACTTTTTGATCAGTACCAATAACTATAAACATAACCCCGGCGACATCAAGATAATGCTGTACCCTATCTCTTTCCTTCTGCAGCTCATCCTCCGTGAGTTTTCGCTCGACAATTTCATGCTTCAGTCCTTTGTTCGCTTCTTCCAGTTCAGCGGTGCGTTCCTGTACGCGCCTTTCCAGTTTATCGTACGCTTTCTGAAGCTCATTCTTTGCCATGATCATTTCTGCTGCCTGCGCGCCTTTCTTTGCGATGGCATCTATGATCATAAACAGCAGACTCGAATAATTCCGGATCACATTCTCATCGACCACACGCATCTTCTCCGTTTCTTTTACGAACAGTTCCGGATTACAGTCGATCTCTACCGCTATCTCTTTGAGATCATGGAGTTGCTCGCAAGAAAATTTTTCAGGTATGAACTGTCCGGCAAACATCGTTCCCTTGTGCTCGCCATCAATCATGATCGGCGCAACAAAATTTCCGCTGTGTGCAAAGCAGTAAAAAATATCTGATTTCCTTGACTCAAGCGCTCTCTTTCCCATCTTCATAAACGACCGGAAGCAGCCCTCTTTTCCTTTCTCTGTCGATTGAATCAGGGAACACAATCCGGTTGGATTGGTAAACCTGGTTAGTGGCTCGCCTTCGGGAGAAAGAATCACAGAAGAAATTCCGGCGGCTCTTGAAAAGCTGTCCTGAATCGACTGAAGTTCCTCAAGATCTACAAGTTTGTTTAAGGGAAAAGATTTTTCCATTTTTTTGTCTCCAGGTTAAGGATGGAGGATAGTCCCTACAAAACAATGCGGGTCAATAATTTCAAGTGTTGAGGTGCCCGCTTGACAAAACGCGCAAACACAGGAATATGCGGAAGTTAATTCGTCCCCGTTCCCAGGTCGGTAGCCCATTGCTTTTCCAGAAAGGTTAAAGACGTACTTAAATTTTCAAAGGAAAAAACCTCCAGGGATACAACTCCATAATATTTTTTTAATATCCCGATGATTGGGTCAATGTGCTCTAACGGCAGTCTGTTTAATGAAATATGATCTTTTTTATTTTCAATACCATGCAAGTGTATTATTGAAGTATTGTTTTGATGTTTATCAAACACTTTTTTAACATCAAATCCATTGATTATAAGGTGTCCTATATCAATACAAACTGAAAGTTTAAAGGCTTTTATTATTTCTTCAAGCCACTCAAAAGGATATGCCAGAGTTTCAATTGAGATCGCATGGCTTTGTTGTATTCCATTGTCAAGCAATTCATCAACGCTTTTATAAACAAGCTCCTGCCATCTGTTCACACTTTCCCTGTCTTGCAAATCCTCATCATATGAAATATGCAGAGTATAGGTGGAGGGAGATAAATAAGAAGTATCGTTGATTATTTTTTTCAACGTATCTATTGCAATTCTTCTAACAGAAGCATTGCTATTGCTTATAGATATATCAGTTGGCAGATGAATATTATATGTCAGATCAAATTGTTCCGCCAGTATTGATAGTTCCTTTATTTGCTGCATTGTCGGCAAGCTGTTAATATTGCTTTCAAATAATAAAAGCTCAATTTCATCGAAATACGGGGCCAGCATTTTTACATTTGGAATAATATGGTCAGGATAAATATATGATGTGGTACTTAGTCTGAATGGATATGCATTTTTGTATGATTTTGAAAGAAATGGATACATGGGATACATGGAATAATGGATAATGGATAATGGATAGGGCTGGCATGATTTGAACCCCTTGGGAACGGGGTTTAATCTTCGTTCATTTGGTGCAAACCAGTAAAAACAAAGCTGATTCGAGAACCTCAACCATGGCACCCATCATATCACCGGTAATACATCCAATACGTTTATTGTAATAAAACAAAATGGACGCGGTTAGAATGACAAAAACAATATTGAGCCACAACCCTGTCCATCCGAGAAAAATCGAAATGGATAAGGGAATAAGTAACCCCCAAAAAGCGGAAAGCTTCAGGGTATTGCCAAAAAAAGCATGGCCTGTGCCACCGTCGGGCCTTCCGTACTCAAGAAATTTTATGCCGAATAAAATACTAGCTCTTGCATAGGACGGTATAATTAAAAGCAAAAGACTTCGGTGAGTATCAAGCCCGACAATGCCGCCCCATTTAATGGCCACTCCGCAGATAATTGCAACAACCCCCATTACTCCGAGTCTGCTGTCTTTCATGATGGCAAGTGCTTTTTCTTTAGATCTGTGTCCAAACAGGCCA
>DAOURZ010000453.1 GCA_030627475.1 Deltaproteobacteria bacterium
AGGAGTATATTGAAATACGCGGCTTTGACCTGTTTAACTACATCCAGAATGGCCTGCTCCTTTTCCGCATCTTTTACGTCAACCCCAAGCTTTGCCATTTCGTACCTTGTTGAAAGTGCAAAGCCCGTAAAAAGAGGCTGGCTCAAGGTCAGATCCCAGTGATACTGATCATTATCTCCAACCTCTATCTGCGTCCCTCCCATAATTACGTATGGGGCATCCTTCAGCTTCGTATATGAATATCCTGCCGATACCTTTGGCAAAAAGTCGGCACGGGCGCTTTTTTGCTCCTCAATTGCCGCCTTTTGATTTTCTATGGCCTGTCTTATAATGGTATTATCAGCTACTGCCATCTCAATAGCCTTGTTTAATGTAAGAGATGTGTTTCCACCCTCTGCGGCGAAGACGATCGGCGCAAGAAAGAGAGGAATGGTCAAACAGGTTGATATTATCAAGACAACGAATTTATTCATCTCTGAAATCTTCCTTTTCATAAACCTGGTAAAAAAATATGTTTATAATCAGATCTGCATCAAACGGATGAGCATCAGGATGGTCAATGTGTTGAAATAAAAGCGCATTAAATATACCGTTAATGGCGACCGCAAGAAGGTAGGGATCGAATTTCTTGAAAAGTTTTTTTTAAATTCCACAAAGAAAAAACAATACAACAGCTAACAGTTTCCACATCTTCCCGCGCATCATAATTATTCTGCCTTCTCACACATCAGGCCATAAAAAAGGACATGCACCAATTCATCAAGATGGTGCTCAATCCGCTCTTCGTTTTCATGAACTAACCAGTTAAGCTCGAATCCCTTCAAGGCATGACCAATGGCACTGGCTGCCAGGGGGACATTATTAAGACAAAAAATACCTTTTCCCACCCCTTCCTCCAGGATAGAGCGAATGATATCCACCTCCCGCTCGAAAAGTTCGCTACGAATGCTTTCTGCTTTGGGCAAAACTTTTTCTATCCCATCCCGATCCAGATTGAGGATATTTATTGCCTGGTGCATGTATTGGAACTTGGCTCTGGCAAAGGCGACAACCTTATCGCCCGGCAAGACCTCTTGACTGACCGAAAATGATATCTTTTCCACTATCTCATTTGCTTCACGGCGGAGAACTTCTAAGTAAACACGATCTTTACTGCCGAAGTAGTTGTATATAGTAGCCTTTGCGACGCGCGCCATACGCGCAATTTCATCTAAACTGGTTTTCTGAAGGCCGTAGCGGCCAAACATTTTTTTCGCTGTATTGAGTATTGATTCCGCTTTTTCCTCTTTCACATTTGCCCCATTCCGAATTATGTTTTGGACTAAAATCGTTTTATAGTTTAAAAATAACCACAAAAAATATATTGTCAAGAAAAACGTATTCAAACTCAATAGGAAAAAGACAGGGTTATTGCCGTAAAAAAATGTTCATTTTTTTGGGTTTTGAACTCCTTTGTTGCCTACGAATGGCTCTTTATCTACTCATCAATCGCAGCGTTTGTATAGGAACCGGGCCTGATAGTAAAAGTGCCGAAACCACGCTCCGGCATGAGCATAAATTAAAGCATTTCCTAAACCGGATCCCATGTGGGGAATCAAATCATACCTGAAACTACTGTTCTTG
>DAOURZ010000165.1 GCA_030627475.1 Deltaproteobacteria bacterium
AGTTTATAGAAAAAAATCAAATTACATGTTATAGCTTTTGCCACCTTTGCACGGAAGTGGGACTTTAGTCCCGCAAAAATACTGTGCAACAAGGGGCTACCCAAAAATACATCTGCCTGACGATGTCATTGACAGTTTGCAAATATTATGAAATATTCATATAAAAAACAAAAGTTTTTCACACAACTTAACATTTTGTAACTGTTAAACATAAGTGCCCAAGAAATTTCTCACTATGAAAACAAGATGTAAGTGGGCAGGAAGTAATCCTCTTTATATAAAATATCATGATAATGAATGGGGATTCCCTTTGCATGATGATAAAAAATTGTTCGAGTTACTTATACTGGAAGGAGCGCAGGCAGGTTTAAGCTGGCTGACAATTTTAAAAAAACGTCATAACTACAGAAAAGCTTTTAAAAATTTTGATCCGGAAATTATTGCAAAATTTGATTCGGCTATAATAGAAAAGCTTTTATCCAACAAAGGAATTATCCGAAATAAACTCAAGATAAAAGCTGCTGTTCAAAACGCCGGAGCATTCCTTGTTATTCAAAAAAAATTTGGAAGTTTTGATGCATATATCTGGCACTTTACGAGAGGCAAACCAATAAAAAATGCATGGAAAAATCAAAAGGAAATTCCTTCAAAAACAAAAGAATCAATAGCTATGAGCAGAGATTTAAAAAAGATGGGATTTAAATTCGTGGGCCCGATAATATGTTATGCTTTTATGCAGGCGACAGGAATGGTCAATGATCATATTGTAGATTGTTTTCGATATCAGGAGATAGATTTAATATGAATATAGAAAATGATAGCATCAAATTTGAAGAAGAAAATTTTTGCAATTTATTCGCTCGCAAACCAAAAAACATTGGATTTATTTCAACCCGCCTTGCCGGAACAGACGGCGTTTCCCTTGAAACATCAAAATGGGCTAATAGTTTTGAAAGGGAAGGATTTACATGCTTTTATTTTGCCGGTGAATGTGATCGTCCACCAGAGCGTTCGTACATAGTTAAAGAAGTCCACTTTAAACATCCGGATATACGGAAAATTCATAAAAACAGCTTTGGATTGCTAAAAAGAAGTGATCATACAACACAAAGAATTCATGAACTCAGGCTGAAATTAAAGAAGCATCTTTATAACTTCATCCGGCAATTCAAAATTGATCTTTTGATAACCGAGAATTCCCTTACAATACCCCTTAATATACCTCTCGGCTTAGCCATTACAGAAGTTATATCTGAAACAGGCATCGCAACGATTGCTCATCATCACGATTTCTTCTGGGAACGACAAACTTTTATGACAAACGCTGTATGGGAATATCTTAATATGGCCTTTCCGCCTCATCTGCCGCAAATCAGTCACGTGGTAATCAACTCTTCTGCCAATAACCAGCTAAGCCTTAGAACAGGTATTTCTCCAACTATTATCCCTAACGTCATGGACTTCGATAATCCGCCTGAACCAATTGATGATTATGCATCTGACGTGAGAGAGTCTCTTGGAATCGAGGACGACCAGCTATTGATTCTCCAGCCCACCAGAGTTGTCAAGCGCAAGAAAATTGAGCTCGCAATAGAGCTTATCAACAGATTGGGGAAGAAAGCCAAACTTGTTATTTCACATGCTTCAGGTGATGAAGGTTATGATTACGAATGCAGAGTAAAAGAATATGCTTGTTTGATGGGTGTTGATACTATTTTTGTTTCAGACATAATTAATGAAAAAAGAGGATTCACAGAATCAGGAAAGAAAATTTATACACTGAATGATATTTATCCTTATGCAGATCTTGTTACATATCCTTCAGATTTTGAGGGCTTTGGAAATGCTTTCCTTGAAGCAATATATTTCCGAAAGCCAATAATGGTTAATGCTTATTCGATTTACTCAATGGATATTAAACCAAAGGGATTTTCTACCATTGAAATTAATGGATATATAACAGATAAGGCAATAATGCAGGTTGAAAAAGTTCTTGCAGACGAAGAGCTCAGAAAGAAAATGGTTGATCACAATTATGAAATAGCTAAAACTTTCTATTCATACTCGGTTCTTCACAAAAAGCTTAAAAGCCTTCTTATGGAATGCAGTATTTGCGAATTTTAAATTAGGGGAATTATCTGATTATGGAAGAAAAAGTTTTGATTTTTGGAAAAAATACCTGTCCTTTTACTACAGCGGCGCGTGAAGCCTATTTAAAAAATGGCAGGATTGTGGAATATATTGATGTGCTGTCTGATGCCGACAAGCTTGATACCATGTTGAAATATTCCGATGGAAAACGCAAAGTTCCAATTGTTGTAGACAGAGGTGAAGTCACGATTGGATTTAATGGTAAAGCGTGAGGAGTTTAAATATCGGCTGTATGCCGGTAAAAACAATTCATTCACGGTTCACACTTTTTAATCTGTACGATTACATAAAAAATTGCCGGATTCTAAAACGTTTATGGAAAAACAATTTATAATTGACGATTTTAAAATAGGCGAAGCATGGCGTCTGTTTAAAATTATGGGAGAATTCGTTGAAGGTATTGAGAGGCTTCACGATATTGGTCCTGCAGTAACTCTTTTCGGTTCAGCCAGAATAAAAAGAGATGATCCAATATATAAGAAAACCGAAGAGATGGCTGCCCTTTTTGTCAAAAACAATTTTGCCGTAATAACAGGCGGAGGGGGCGGCGTTATGGAAGCCGGAAACAAAGGAGCCCTGAAAGCAGGAGGCACCTCAGTTGGAATGAACATTGTCCTTCCGTTTGAGCAAAAACCAAATCAATATTCAAACATTAAGCTGGAGTTCAAATATTTCTTCATCCGCAAGGTTATGTTTGTAAAATATGCTTCTGCATATATTATTATGCCAGGCGGTTTTGGCACTCTGGACGAACTTTTTGAAGCTGTTACACTCATTCAGACACGCCGCATTAAACCTTTCCCTGTTATACTGGTAGGATCTGATTACTGGTCAGGACTGTTGGAATGGATAAAGTCCGGCTTGCTTGAACATCATAAGATATCTCATAATGATCTTGAAATCCTGCAACTCATGGATGATCCTGAAGAAATCGTCAGGGCAGTCAGGAAATCAATAAAATGAGATTCGGAACAAAATTGACGATGGCTTTTTCATTGCTTTTTGTTTTATCTGGCATTTCATCTATGGCAGTTATTCCGGGACAATGCCAGAACACCTTAAAGTGGCTATAACCGAATGGCCGAATTAATCAGGAAAAAAACCACAAGGCTAAATCCGGCCGAAGATATACTGCAAAATAATGAGGCTAAACTGGCAGGAATTATCGCTTCGCTGCCGGAGCACATGAGCATGATGGATGAACAATACAATATTGTATGGATTAACGATGTTGCAAAGCGTTTGTTTGGTCATGATCTGGTTGGTAAAAAATGTTACAAGGTTTACATGCATTCAGACCGGCCATGCCATAAATGTCGGCTTAATGAAGTAATCAGGACAGGCAACAGCCTGAATTCAGAACTCGTTGCAGCGGATGGCAGAAACTATGATATCAATTTTTCGCCCTTTACAGATGCCGACGGGAGCATTAAGGTACTGACACTGGCAAAGGATGTTACGGAGAAAAAGAGATTTCAGGCCGAGACCATACGGGCTGGCCATCTGGCCGCATTAGGTGAACTGGCATCCGGCGTTGCCCATGAAATCAACAACCCTATAAACGGTATTATTAATTATGCCCAGATACTTAAAGATCAGCTCCGCAAACAGAACGAAAACAATGATATCCCGACCAGAATTATCAAAGAAGGAGAGCGCATTGCAAAAATTGTCAAAAACCTCCTCTCTTTTGCCAGGGATCGGACAAATGAATATAGCCCTGCGCAGGTCAAAGATATCCTCTCGGATGCGCTTGGCCTGACAGAGATACACCTGATCAAAGACGGCACAAGATTCAGTGTGATTTTTCCTTCCGACCTTCCCAGGGTCAAAGCCCGGAGCCAGGAAATTCAACAGGTTTTTTTGAATATTCTAAGCAATGCGCGGTATGCCTTGAATGAAAAATTTTCCGGAAGCCATCATAAAGATAAGGTTCTTGAAATCAGAGGAAAAACAGTGAAGCTGGAAGGACAAATGCATGTTCGTATAACATTTTATGACAGTGGAGCAGGAATATCAGCGAATATAATGGATAGAATAAGCGACCCCTTCTTTTCCACCAAACCCAAGGGTGAAGGCACCGGGTTGGGGTTGAGTATCAGCCACGGCATTATCAATTCCCATAAAGGAAAACTCCGTTTTGAAAGTGTAGAAGGAGAATACACAAGGGTTATAGTGGATATTCCCGTTGATAACGGGTGGGAGTTGGA
>DAOURZ010000088.1 GCA_030627475.1 Deltaproteobacteria bacterium
AGAATGGGGATTTTCCCCTGGTTTTCAGAGAATGAACCAATAATGTGGTGGTCTCCTGATCCACGTTTTGTCCTTTATCCTCAAGATTTCAGAGTTTCGAAAAGTTTAAAAAAAGTCATAAATAAAAATATATTTAAAGTGACAATAGATTCATCTTTTGAGCAGGTAATAAGCTTGTGTGCTCATACAAGATTACAGAAGAATGAAGCAACCTGGATAGGCGACGCTATGATTGAGGCTTATTGCGATCTTCATGAAGCCGGCTATGCCCATTCGGTTGAGGTCTGGTACAAAGGAGAGCTTGCAGGTGGATTATACGGGGTTGCCCTGGGAAAAAGTTTTTTTGGAGAATCAATGTTTACTCGTATAAGTAATGCTTCAAAAGTAGCTTTTACAGCTCTTGTTAACTATCTTAAAACATTATCTTTTGATATGATTGACTGTCAGATTCCAACAGAGCATTTGAAAAGTTTTGGTGCAAGAGAAATACCAAGGTCTGTTTTTTTAAAACAGTTAGATGAATCCCTGAAAGAGCCGACAAAAAAGGGCAAGTGGATTTTCAATTTTAATCTTAATTCTAACTCATTAAAATTATAGAATAATGATTCAGGGAAACTTTTATTTTATAATAGTTCTTCTAATATATTCCACATACCTGCCTCCTGAAAAACCGAACTTCTCTTTTTTTGAAACTTCTTTGCTGTTTCCCTGCTTGATTATCGTTTTTGCTCAACTATCGAACTGTCAGGTGTTGTTTGACTCATTTTTATCCCTTAGGAACGTGGACGAAATAACTTTTTTCCGAGGTATAGGCTCTACGAGCCGGAGACCTGAAAATGGAGGCGTGGTTTTGTTTTTTGACCCAGAAGTTTCAACAAGTAAAACTTGTGATATTCTATAAACTCATGCGGCCATGCGTTTAAGATCATTTAGCTCAAACTCCAGTTTGGCTACATTCAGCATATGCCTCTTGACACGTCTCGAATCAGGGCCAAAATTGGAGCGCATATTTATCTCCAATTCCTGAATTCATAGATTCAAACGTATCTTTTTAAATAAATTCCCGTCGAAGCGATCCGATGTTTTAAGTTCTCTGCCCTGCCTGACAAAAAATTACGCATATAAAACCCGGGGATTGCGACTAACAGACCTGTCTGTGTGGTGATTAATGCCTGAGAAATTCCCCCTGCCATTGCTCTTGCGTTTCCTGTTCCAAAGATGGAGATACTATCAAAGGTTGTGATCATGCCTATCACAGTTCCCAGAAGACCGAACAGCGGAGAGACTGCGGCCAGAATTCCGATATAGGCAAGATAGTTATCAAGAGAAGATATCATTGATATAACGGTTTCATCCAGAATGTATTTATCCACGCTGGATTTTCCACAGCGTCGTTCAAGAAACCTGAATACAAATAGAGCTCTCAATCCTCTATATTCAGTAATATCGGGGAATTTATTTTTCAACACATACTGCTTTGCCTCATCTCTTATTATATCTTTCCGGTTCAATGCCCTGAGAAAAAGAGCCCTGTTGATAATCATTGCCCACATCAAAAGAGATGATACCAGCAGAGGAAGCATAACTATCCCACCGCCTTGAAGGTAATTAAGAGTGTCGTATAAGTGATTTTTCAAAAAAAGAATCAAAGCGTAGCTTTCTCCTTAAAAACGATATTGGTCAGAGCAACTCCCTTTTCCTCCATTTCACTGATAATATTTTCTACGTTCCGGCTCAAAAAGGTATGAAACAGCATGATCGGAATTGCCACGCCAAGTCCCAGCATAGTGGTTGTCAGTGCCTCGGAGATACCCCCGGACATCATTTTCGGATCTCCTGTTCCATAAAAGGTAATCACATGGAATGTATTTATCATACCTGTCACTGTGCCGAGAAGGCCGAGAAGCGGGGCTATGGCTGCCAGCATGCTGAGTGTGGATAAAAACTTTTCCAGACGTGGTATTTCACGCAATATTGTCTCCTGAAGCACATTTTCCATGTTTTCGCGGCTCAAAGTCCTAGCGTTTATACCGGCAAGGAGTACCTTGGGCACAGGTCTTGTTTTCTGTTTTTTGCACAGATTAACGCAGTCATTCCATTTTTGTTGAGCGGCAAGCTCATTCACCCTGTTCATCATTTTGTTTGCATTGATGTTTACCTTTCGTAAAAAGATAAAACGCTCAATGGTAATTAATAAAGCAGCAATTCCTATCCCGAGAATAGGCCATACTATAGGTCCTCCGCTTTGAATCTGTTCTTTCAAACTAATCCGGTGTGTAAGCAGCCTCAAGGCTGCTCCGCGAGAAATGTCGATAGGTGCTTCGTCGGATTCTCCCTCCATGTAGCGTCTCAGTTTTTTGGCTACAGACGATACCGGAAGTCCGGAAAGGGCAAAAAGGCGGCTGCTTTTGTCCGAGCTGATCAAGAAACCGGTCTCTTTTCCCATCTCTTCCGGCAACTGATAAGCTGCCGTGAAATTCCCTATAGTCAAAATCTTTGATGTTATCTCTTTACCTGCCCTGTCGATCATGGGGCCGTCTTCAATCCTGACTTCACCGGATCTTTTCATCTCCTCGAAAAAAATATCAATCATTGCTCTGATATCGTTCATTCCGGGGAATTTCGATTTATTCAATATTGGCGTTATCTTTTCCGCCCGGCCGAAAACCATGTCAGACTGCAGACTTTGCTGCAATAAGGCATCAAGATCTTTTGCTGCTATACGT
Organism: Deltaproteobacteria bacterium; assembly: GCA_030627475.1. Classification (GTDB taxonomy): domain Bacteria; phylum Desulfobacterota; class Desulfobacteria; order Desulfobacterales; family ETH-SRB1; genus B13-G4. The sequence goes on from DAOURZ010000088.1 coordinate 2,727, forward strand.
GCAAAACCCGTAAGCTCTTGCGCCATAGCATCCATGCCCGAGAATTTTTCGGCAAGTTTTTCTTCAAGTTTGACAAGTCTTTTGTTCTCTTTTTCAAGATCATCATTGTCTTTTTTTGTTGCACTGTTTTCTGCCTTTATTTGCAAAATAGCCTGAGCTAAAATGTTTTTGTCTGAAAATATTTTTTTCAGACCCTCATCCGCCTCTTTTTTGGCCATTTCTTCTTCAAGTATAGCCTTTCCCAACACCTCTTTCCTCATTTTTTCAGCCTGTATGGCAGTTTCGCGTATATCTTCGGCAAATGCGAAAACATCTGAACAAAGCAGTATCAGGAGACACAAAAAAAATCGTAAGGAACATGAACGAAATAATTTTCCCAAGTAGGATTTCATTGAACCACCACCTTTCCCAGAGGCAAGGTAAGCAGATCAATTGATCGCTTTTTGACGGCAATTTCTATTGCTTTGTTTATCTCCCTGTTGCAGCGTCTGGAAAACTGTACCCAGGCAGTGCATGCCGGATTATAAAAACCTGTGGTTTCCTGATCAAGTGTTTGAAAAAACAAAGAAAGCCTTCCGAGTCGAAAAATATTCACAAGAATGTTTTTCCCTTCAATATCTATCCGCTCCTGGTATACTTCCACTGTATTTCCATACTCTGCCTCTACACTGAGAGCCTCCATTATCCTTCTAAACTTTTCGCTTGCAGAAATTTTGGAATCCTCAAGAGTTCTGCGAAGTCCTTTAAGGCGATGCTCTCGCTCTTTTGGTAAAAATGGCAAACTGCTTGCGGTATATTCCTCCAAACGTTTAAGCGTTTCGAAAAGACAGGGTAACAGTTCTTCGGAAATTCGCTCAATCTCTTTTATTTTTCCTTCAATAGACCCTATTTCTTCACGGTGAACATCAATTCCCCTGTTTAATCTTTTATTGACTGCAAGCAGATTTTCCCGCACATGCTTAAGCTCTTTATATTCCGCCTGCATCTTTGCCTTTTCTTCAGCCCATTTGTCTTCCTCTTTTTGTGTCATTTGCCTTATTTCAATAGATTTTTTCACAGGTTTCTTGATTTTTTCAGATAGATATTCTCCCATGACAGGATTTGCTATGACAAGAATAATTATCATTGCAATGAGTTGTTTCAAAGGTAATTCCTCCCAAAAAAAATCCTCAAACTCGAATTATGATCAATGGCCCCAATTCGGGACTTAGGGTTCAGCAAGAATAAAAATTATAAATATTACCAACGTTATTTTTAGACTATAAATCAAAAGGCTTACCACATTGCTTTTTCATAATTTTTTAAAATATTTTGATCTTTTGTCACCAAAATATTACGATTTACAGTCGCATTAGCAACAATAATGCGGTCAAATGGATCACGGGTCCAGGAAAGATCTAAAGCGTTGCTTACAATAGTATTAAAACTTTTGTCACACAGTTTGAGTCCGATTCGATCTGATAGGTCAAATACGATTTCATTGGCTTCATCTGTAACACGTTGAATTTCAAACAAATATTGTAACTCCAAACGCACTGCTGGTGAAATAAAGACTTCATGGTCATTTATCAGTTCCTTGGCCGGTTCACTTAACTTTTCTATTTTTCCTGCATACAGCCATACCACTATGTGTGTATCAAGGTAAATCAAGATTTATCTCCTTTTCCCAACTAATATCTACAAGATCGTTCGGATTTCCTTTAATCACATTTGGCCTTGAAACTAAATTTTGAAGTTTGTTTGTCTTGCCTGCAGGCACAATTCTTAGTTTTCTACCTCCTTTATTAATTTCAATTGATATGCCTGTATTCAATACTTCATCAAGTAGATTGTATATATTGCCCCTTAATTCAGTTGCTGTAATTGTTTTCATAGCTATTCCTCCCTACGAAAGGTGCGTACGTTATGCTGTATAAATACGTACACTCTATAGGGGAAATCTATTGAAGTCAAGAGAGAGGTCAGGGCAAACACATTTGAACTTTACAAATAAAATCCTACACCTGGTACGCCCTGTCAAAAGCCGGTTTCAAATTATTTTTTCCATTTTTCCTCAAATCCTATAGCTATTGCCCGAACGAAAACTAGGATTTTTTGTTCAGATCAAGGAAGGCGCAAATTTTAACCGCAGGAATACATTGAGTATTTCGAGGATTAAAATTTGAGCCTGACGCAGATATGGACGAAAAAGACAGTTTTCGTTCAGGCAATAGCTATGCAGCAATAAAATTCCCAGAGGCAAGCCCTTTCGTTTAGAAACATGGACGAATTAATTTTCACAAGTAGGCGCATATTAAGCTCCGCTGCGTTTGTTTTCTGCATAGTGATAGTGTAACACAGATTTGAGGTTTCCGGTCGAATAGAAACGCTCTTTTTTGTCAGGACACCCCAGCAAATCTAACATGATAACCGACTCGCTCCTAATCTTAAGCTTATCATTCAGGCGATTGTTTAACTTTTTGCACAAGACGATTTTCAGAGTCAAAACCATAAGAAAATTTTAGTTTTACTTTGTCGAATTTATCAAAATGCATTTTTTCGATAATGTCATCGTTTTGATTTCGCTTACGGTTGTTCATTCTTCTTCTTTACATGTAAGATGTTGCTGAGAACGCATCAAGCAATATCAAGATAAGGCAGGAGATTCTTTGGAACATCATCCTGTATTGCGGCGCCTCGGTCTTGAGCTTTCCGGAAAACCAGCCTGCCAGAACACAAATAATGATAAGCGGAGAAACCGTGGTTCCTATAACGAAAAGAGCTATTATTATACCGCCCGATATTATTGACGACATCTTCAGGCTGTAAAGCAGCATGGCTCCCATCTGCGGACACGGGATTATCGCAAGCGAGGTTCCCATAACAAACAGGTGGGTTGTCCCATCTTATACCACCAAACCAACCACTGTTTAATGGCCTGTCAGGTGTTGAGTCCATTTTTCTGTGATAGATCCCGCAGAAGTGAAATTAACCGAGAGTTCGGAAGTCAAATTATGAACCATGGTGGCATCAGCTTCACGCATCAGACCAGCACCGCCGGAAGGTGTAATCAGTGATTGGCGAAGAAGGATATTGGTGTTGAGTCCCTTTGAAGCCAAATTTTCAAGACACATCCTAAACTTTTTCCTTATTTCGTTTAAAGTGACAGACGCCCGGTATTCAGCAGTAGGGACAAGACCCCATGCCACCACTCCTCCGCGATTTAAGAACTTTGTAATTTCATTCGGATAAAGCATGAAATGCTCTCCAAACCCATAGGCGTCGATGCTCACAATATCGGCTTCTGTGTCGAGCAGCATCGACCAATCTGTGTTCCCGCAACAATGGATACCTACTACGCGCTTTTGTCTTCTGTTTCAAAATATGGATAACATCGTTGAGCATTTCAATAACTTTTGTTCGTTCCAAGGGCACGAAGGCTGAGCCAAAGTCGGACAGATAGGGTTCATCGAAAAATATTATGGGAATCTTACCCATATTTTCAATCTCTTTGGCCTGCCAGACCCCTTTCATGGCCAGCCCTTTGAGGATGGCATCTTTCATTATATCGTCATGTATTAG
>DAOURZ010000321.1 GCA_030627475.1 Deltaproteobacteria bacterium
AGAAAAATGGTATGAAAAAAAGAGCATCTCAAAAAGTTCTGGTTACAGGTGGCGGAGGATTTTTAGGCGGAGCGATAGTTAAACTGCTTGTGGAAAAAGGTGACCGGGTACGCAGCTTTTCCCGCAGCTATTATCCTGAACTTGCATCTATGGGCGTAGAGCAGTTTCAGGGTGATATAAGTGATAAAACCTCTGTAGCAAATGCATGCAAGGGGATTGATCTTGTATTTCATGTTGCAGCTAAGGCCGGTATCTGGGGAGCTTATTCCGATTATTACAGAACCAACGTTAAAGGAACTCAAAACGTTATTGAAGCATGCAAAGAACATAATGTTTCAAAACTTGTTTATACAAGCTCACCAAGCGTTATATTTGATAGCACGGATTTGGAAGGTGTGAATGAATCTTTTCCATATCCCGTCAAATATAATGCTCATTATCCAAAAACAAAGGCTCTGGCCGAACATGCTGTAAGAACAGCAGTCAGTGACAGTTTGTTGACTGTAATATTGAGACCGCATTTAATCTGGGGGCCAAAAGACAGCCACATTGTTCCGGGAATTATTTCAAGGGCAAAGCAGCTTGCAATAATCGGTAACGGCAAAAATCTTGTGGATACGATTTACATAGACAATGCTGCTTATGCTCATATTCTGGCCGCAGAAAAACTGGATGAAACACCGGGTATTTCAGGAAACATTTATTTCATCAGCCAGGGGAAGCCTGTCTTATTGTGGGAAATGATAAACAATATTTTAAAAGCAGGTGGATTTCCTCCCGTTAAACGTTCAATACCACATAAAGCTGCATGGCTTATCGGAGCTTTACTTGAACTTGTTTATAATATTCTAAATATAAAAAGCGAACCTGCAATGACACGTTTTGTAGCAGATGAATTTGCAAAATCCCACTGGTTTGATATAAGTGCCGCCAAAAATGATTTAGGATACACTCCGGGAATATCTACAAAAGAAGGGTTGCGGTGTCTTGAAGTCTGGTTAGGAACGTAGGTGAATGGAAAAAACTGACACGTCTGCCTCTATTGCAAATAAATTCTTGGCACACGGTCCATTATTGTTGAAACTATTTCATAATTGATTGTATTTATTTTTGAGGCAATTTCATCCACAGTTATCGAAGAATCGCTCTGCTTGCCGAAAACAACTACTTCTTTCTCCATTGCAACTTCCGGAATTTCACCAACGTCAAGCATGGTCAAGTCCATACAAACGCGGCCCGCAATTGGTGCCTTTTGACCGCATACAAGCATACTGCCACTTGAGGACAACAGCCTGTTAAGTCCGTCTGCGTAACCGATGGATACTGTAGCAATAGTTGTAGGTTTTTTGGTCTCATAGGTTATTCCGTAACTCACCTTAAAACCAGCCGGAACTTTTTTTAGATGAATTATCTTTGTTTTTAGTTCCATTGCCGGTTTCAGCTTGATTATGCTTCTGTCCATTTCTTCTGAAGTGTAAAGTCCATAAATTGAAATGCCGGCACGAACCATATTTAGATGAGTTTCCGGCATAGTTATAATGGCTGCACTATTTGCGGCATGAATTACAGGGATTTCTAGGCCTGCAATACGCAGTTCATCAAGAAAATCCATAAAGATTTCAAACTGCTTGTCAGCATAAGACCTGTCCGATTCATCGGCTGTTGCAAAGTGGGTGTAGATACCTTCCAGCTCAAGCATGGACAAACGAGAGATTGATAAAATCTCACTTGCAGAGTTGTTTTTAATTTTTCCCAAAAGACCAAGTCTTCCCATCCCTGTATCCACTTTTATGTGCACTTTAATTTTTTTGCCATATTTTACAGCGGCCTGAGAAAGCTTTTTGGATATTTCGCAAGAATAAACAGTTTGTGTAAGGTTGAATTCAATAAGTTGTTTTACATGCATTGGAGGAGTATAGCCAAAAATCAAAACAGGCACATTAATATCGGCTTTTCTGAGCTGAATACCTTCTTCAATATTAGCAACGCCAAGAGCCTCTGCGCCGTTTTTAAGCGACTCACGCGCAACTTCAATTATGCCGTGCCCATAAGCATTTGCCTTGACAACAGCCATAAAGCATGCCTTCGGGTTTGTGATGCGCCTCAATTCACGAATATTGTGGGCTATGGCTTTCAGGTTAACTTCTGTCCAGGCATGTGGAGAGTCCAAAAGAATACCTCAAGTTTATTGAATATTAATCTAACTATACAGAGCCTTGAAGCATTTCGTGTGCATAATCAAGGGTTGTTTGTGTAATTTCCATACCACCCAGCATCCGGGCTATTTCTTTTATGCGATCTTTTTCGTCAAGCGGACAGATTGAGGTAATAGTTCTGCCATCGGAAACATTTTTCGTTATCCTGAAATGGCTGTTACCGAATTTTGCAATTTGCGGCAGATGTGTGATGCAGATTATCTGATGATAGCGGGCAAGGTTAGATAATTTTTTGCCCACGGCTTCGGCTA
>DAOURZ010000315.1 GCA_030627475.1 Deltaproteobacteria bacterium
ATGGCCATTCGCGGCATTGATTTCAACTTCGGTAAAAAAAATGCAGATAGTTTTTTGGATGACCAGCATCCTGACCTCCGTGCCGATTTTGTGATGGCTAATCCGCCTTTTAATATGAAGGAGTGGTGGCACGAAAAACTGGCTGATGATGTGCGCTGGAAATATGGAACACCTCCAAAAGGGAATGCAAATTTTGCCTGGCTACAGCACATGTTGTACCACCTCGCACCAACCGGCAGCATGGCGCTGTTATTGGCCAACGGCTCTATGAGCAGCAACACGAACAACGAAGGTGCTATACGTAAAAACCTGGTGGAGCAAGATATGGTAGAGTGTATGGTGGCGCTACCCGGGCAATTGTTCACGAATACCCAAATACCCGCATGTATCTGGTTTTTGACCAAAGACAAGAGTGCAAAGGATGGTAAAAGAGACCGGCATGGTGAGGTGCTGTTTATCGATGCGCGCAATTTGGGTTATATGAAAGACCGTGTGCTGCGGGATTTTAGGGTTGAAGATACCAGACTTATCGTTGATACTTTCCATAAGTGGCAGCGGGAATGGTCAGGGGAGGATAACCAGGCCGGCCTTAGTTTTTCGGCTGATCCGGCGCTGATTCAAAAACACGACTTCGTGTTAACACCGGGTCGTTATGTGGGCGTGGAAGCAGAAGAAGATGATGGTATTCCGTTTGCCGAGAAAATGGCTACACTCACCGGTCGGTTGAAAGTGCAGTTTGAAGAAAGCGACAAACTGGAAGGAGAGATCAGGAAAAATCTTGCAGGATTGGGATTTGATGTTTAGATTTAGAATAATGGGCACATTGTCCCCACAATTTGAGATTTTCCCCGAGCGCATCGGCACTGACAGAAATGAATGCTCAGAGTTTTGAGTGGATGAGGGAAAACAAATTAAAACACAATCCTGACTTTAAAGTGGTCGAATTTGACCTGTTTAGAGATCAGGCAGGAAATAACCCTGTTAAAGAATCCGAAATTTTGGAGTTGAAGAAATCAACTTCGGAGTTTATTGTTGTCTTTAAACGGAAAGGATTACAAGATGTAGATGAAAAGGTCACTGAAAGGGTCACTGAAAGGGTCACTGAAAATCAGCAAAACATTTTAAAATCCATTGGAAATAATCCACGTATTACGGCACTTGAACTTGCCAGCGTTATTGGCATTTCAGAAAGAAAAATAAAAGAAAATATCCGAAAGCTTAAACAAAAAGGTCTGCTCCGGTGCATCGGCGCTGTCAGAGGCGGGTATTTGGAAGTGGTAGTGAAATGAAGAAGCAGATTTGTTGTTTTTCAGATCGTATATTTAAGTGTGGGATCAACATGTCGGATGCGCAAATTAAGATGGAGGTACTTATTTAGGTAGTTATGATGCCGAGACAATCCGCCATAGGCGGCACACCCCGCTATCGCTAATGAAATTTCATATTTTTGCATGTATGAACAAAGTGAATTATCATAGGTAGCAGGCGACATTTTCATGGTCAGTGGTGTGGGAATTTGCCGCCTGCGGCGGTTGTATTGTTTTTCATTTTCAGATAAAACAATCTCATTGTATCCACTTCAAAAAGCAGGGTAATATTCATATTCGGATTATCTAAATCAAGTGAAGAAGCATCTTTCAATTTACAAAATGTAGTCTATTACCCTTAGATTTGAAGTAGATACATCTCATTTATGTACCTATCTTTGCACATTTATACAAATAAAAATGGAGTAATCAAGACCATGGACCAGAAGGAACTGTTTGACAGGTTGGAAGAACTTGAATTGGAAGATTTTGAGGTGAAAGCAGCGAAGACTTCCATTCCGAAGAGCAGTTTTGAAACGGTCAGTGCATTTTCAAATACAAATGGTGGCTGGCTTGTTTTTGGAATTGGTCAGGTTAACAAGACCTTCGAGATCAGTGGTGTTAAGGATGTTGAAAAGATAGAGCAGGATTTCACAACTGTACTCCGTGGGGATAAGTTCAATCAAAAGATCAGGGTCAGGAGCATGAAGTACAATTTTGATGGAAAAGCCGTCCTTGCTTTTTATGTTCCTGCATCTGAGCAGAAACCTGTTTATTTCAATTCAAGAAAAAACACGTTTATACGAACAGGCAGCGGAGAACAGCGGGCAACGGATGCAAAAATTGATGCAATGTACAGGGATTCTTCTTTTGGTTTTAAGGATCGGGAACTGACGGATTTTACGATCGATGATCTGGACGAGAAAACGATCACTGATTATAGAATCTATATGGAGAATATGAATCCGGGGCATAGGTATAATAAATTGTCAACCGGACAGCTGCTTGAAAAATTGCAGGTTGTGGTTGATGGCAGGGTTACGATAGGGGGCCTGCTGGTTTTTGGAAATGAAGACAATATCAATCGCCTGCTTACAGATTTCAGGGTTGATTACCTGGAGATTATGGGTATATCCTATTCTGACGCCCCGACACGGTACAATTACAGGCTTTATGAGGAAGAGAA
>DAOURZ010000180.1 GCA_030627475.1 Deltaproteobacteria bacterium
AGCGGGCACAGAAATTACTTTTGTCCTAAAACAGAACTCAAACTTTGTTATCCATCAAGTCTTTAAAGCGAACTTCATGCACGCCTCACTTTGTTTTATCTTGCGATAGCAAAAATGAGTAAAACGGCAAAAGCTAATTTCGAATGGGGGGTTGCTTGCTAATACAGTAATCAGAAACGTGGACAAGATAACTTCCACAACTATGCATAACAGCTTCAGGTCGCCTTTGCCAAATTTTAAATCCGGTCTCAAAACCCCAAAAATATTGAAATAGCTAACCATTCCATCAACTTTTGTAATCTGAGATCAAACAAATTCGACCCAACTCTGTGTACTTGCTTGTGGAAGTTAATTCGTTCACGTTCCTTAACAGACTGGATCCCTGTTAATTATTATGGAGGAATATAATTATTTTATTATTTTTTTGATTTTTTAATTCAGAAGAATTTTAAGGTATCCCCTCAAACAGGCAGGCATGTTACGTGTTAGGCTTGAATTTTGGCTGAAGGTTAACTTACGTTTTTTTGTTTGTCAAGCATTTTAAATACTTTTCTCGCATTTTTTTAATTTACTATATAAACCTTCAACTGCTTTTATTAACTGTTTGATTGAACCGTTGTTTTTTATAACTAATTTAGCCCGTTTAATCTTTTCTTCTTCCGGCATCTGTAAGCTGAAAAGAGATTCTGCATCATAGCGTGAAACTTTATCCCGGCACATCAACCTTTCAATCCGTAATTCATAATCGGCACTAACAGTTATAACAAAATCGAACAGGTCTTCCAGGCAAAGTTCAAAAAGAAGAGGTATCTCTACAAAAACAAACCGTTCAAGATCTTTTTCCGCGCAATTCATTTTTAATTTAATAAGCTTTATTATTTCAGGATGTACAATCTTCTCCAGAGCTTTACGCGCAGAATTATCATTTACAATAATGCGTCTCAGTAGTTTACGATTCAGAAAGCCGTTTGCTCTCAGGATATCTTTTCCAAAAAAAAGAATTATATTGTTATAAGCGGGGGTATTCGGAGAAACTACTTTTTTTGCAATAACATCGGAAAAAACTACTTGTGCGCCCATTTTTTTTAAAATATTACAAACGGAAGTCTTACCGGAACCAGCACCACCTGTAACAGCGACCTTTATTGTTTTTTTATTATGCATTAGGTTCAGGGTTCAGGGTTTACGTAAAAAATGATAATATATTTTGATAAAAATGAAAGAATTAAATCTAAAAATTATACCGAAAATTCAAGGAGCATATATTGTCGGCGGTTCAATAAGAGACATAATTCTTGGAAGAACTCCTTTTGATTATGACATTGCTGTTTTTGGAAATCCAGAAAAATTTGCAAAAAAGATAGCTTTAAAAAAATCAGATCACATTATTAAGTTAGGAAAGAATGACCGAAAGATAATTCGGGTGATTTCCGACAATAAAATTTTTGATATATCTTCGGCCAATGGAAACACTATTGAAGAAGATCTTTTCAATAGAGATTTCACGATCAATGCTATGGCCTATTCGTTGTCATCGGAGAAAATCATTGATTGTACCGGCGGCATGAAGGACATTGCAGACAAAAAAATCCGCATGGTTTCAGATACAGCTTTTGAAAAAGATCCTGTCCGTCTTATCAGAGCTTACAGGATAGGCGCATCACTGGATTTTGAAATTGATATAAACACAGTCTCTGCAATAAGAAAAAATGCAAAGTTTATAAAAAATTCTGCCGGCGAACGTATCAGATCGGAATTTTTAAAAATACTGCAAACGTCCAAATCGCATCATTATATTTCTCAAATGGCTGATACCGGCCTTTTATTCGCCATTTTTCCTGAACTCGGCAACTTAAGGGGATGCACCCAGAACAAATTCCATCAATATGATGTTCTTGAGCACACAATGAAGGCATTTAAACATCTTGAGAATATTTTTAATAACAAAATCATCCACCGAGTAGATATGAATACAGCATCTCTCCTTAAATTCGCCATTCTTTTTCATGATACAGGTAAACCACTGGCAAAAAAAGTTGATGGCAAGGGGAATGTTCATTTTTACGGACATAGCAAAAAAGGCGCTGAAATAACTAAAAAAATAAGCTCCAGAATAAAATTATCGACAAAAGAAAAATATTTTATTGATTTCATTATACGCAATCATATCAATCCATTGCATCTTTTTATTGCAAAGGACAAAGGTACGCTGACCAATAAAGGTATAACCCGTTTTTTTATAAAATGTGGAGATAACACTCCTTATCTTTTGCTTCACAGCATTGCAGACATGAAAGGAAAAGGGGATAAAGACAAAAAGGAATTTATAGAATTTGCTAAAAATATGCTTTCCAAATATTTTTCAGAGTTTATGCCAAGAAAAAAAAATCCCGCTCTTATTACAGGAAATGATTTAATTAATAAATTTGGACAGTCTCCTTCTCCATTATTTAAAATAATTATATCCAAAATTGAAGCAGCAAGGCTATCAAATCAAATAAATACCAGGCAGGAAGCATTCTTGCTGGTAAAAAAAATATTAAAGGAACGTGGACGAAATAACTTCAGCAAGTAGGCGCGTAGATTTGGGTCAGGTTTGTTCGATCTGAAGCTATGATGCATAGGTTACTTAAGTTATTTCGTCCACGTTCCCAAGCATCTTTATCTATGTAAATTACGATTCTTAAACGGTCGGTAAAGCGGATCACCTACCAATACCATCTTCCAGGAAAGGTATGGTGTGCTGACCATATAACATTCCACGAGACTCAGTATGCCTTCGGAAAGAAACCCGAAAAAAATTTCCGGCACAGGAAATGCCTGAACATAGGGTTCTCCAACCGGTCCTATAGTAGCAGCTATTCCTTTTTCAATCATCATCTTGCACCAAACCCGACTGTTTTCTCTCTTTAAGGTAGTACACTCACCGCTGGCTATGTGATACCCTACAGAACCTGGCTGCCATGTGAATGCATCTACATAATGTGAAAGTTTGTACCACCCGCAATAGAAAGCGGCTTCAGGACACTCGCCAGGCTCAAACAGTCTTTTCGTATCGTCAACAACTATCGTCATAACATCATTTTTTCTTAACTGCTCTGCAGCGCGATGTATTGACCAGTCATAAAAACCGTAACCAAAATCGGAAAACTTCTTTTTTTGCCGGGATCAGACCATCTTGCATCAAAATAGCCTGTTCCTCTGAGGCCTTCTGATTCCGCTTGAATGCTGTCGTTAATAATCCTTTTTACAATTTCCGATGACGGGCCGTCAAGCCTGCTTACCATTAAAATATTTTCTTTTTTTATCGAAAGTTTTTTCCCTTTAAAGCCTAAAAAATACGGATTTGGAGCCCACCATGAAAGAGAATAATTTTCATCAAAAAGAAGAGCAATTTCAGAATCAACAGAAGCCCCCTTGTTGGTTATTCTCTTAAAATTCTTGATTTTCTTCTTAATCTCTCCCAACTCCATCTTCAGGTTTGTTGACTCTTTTTCTTTGATACCGGTTAAGCTATTCTTAAGTTCAAGCTTTCTCTTCTTCAAGCTTTCTATTTCATTCTTTTCCTCAATACGCAGCTCAGGTGCAGCTACTTTTAGAGGAATACCATACATAAGGACAAGACAGCGAATGCGACCATTAAACTCGTTCTTTTCAAGATATCTCTTTACGGGCGCAGCTATTTTTTTATTATAATCCATGCGGCTACACTGCTCCGTATCAGTCACCCAAAGCTTGACAAGATTTTTCTTTGGTATTCCTCTCCTTTTCATATAATATTTCGCAAGCCCAACACTTCTTGCGGCATTCCGGTTGGCAACCACAAGGATTTCACCAGGTTCAAGAGCTGTGCAAGGAGGCGACAGAAGACACACCGTCCCGACCATTACAAGAAAAAAACTGCATACAATGTTAATATTCATAACTGAAGCTTCACCGTTCCTAATATTATTTTTTGAGTTGTTTTCTGATAATTTGTTTGATATTCTTGTGATGCATGAAAAGTCTCCGTTCCGGTATGGAAAATCTTTTTGATGAAAAATTATTTTTCATACTAGGATAGAGACTTTTTATGTTTTAAGCAATCGTTGTTCATAAAATAAGGAATGTGGACGAAATAACTTCAGCAAGCAGGCGCATA
>DAOURZ010000185.1 GCA_030627475.1 Deltaproteobacteria bacterium
ATCTGAGATCGAACAAATTCGACCCAAATCTGTGCGCCTGCTTGCTGAAGTTATTTCGTCCACGTTCCTTAGGAAAATTCGGCTATAAAAAATCAGGGCTTTTATGTCAATATGAAAATCAAAACAGCCGAATTTTATTACTATGTTTTTATTGTATTGGCAGCGAAAAATCAATAACTTGCAAGGAAGAAAAATAAAAGGACAAATAAATGCTTAAAGCAGGTTTTATCGGATTTGGCAGGATGGGGATCACGCATTTTTCCATCCTGAACACTCACCCTTTGGTGAATATTGCAGCGGTATGTGATCAATCAAGTACCATGTTGAACACCATTAAAAAATATACCGGTACTCGAATCTATTCTGATTACAGGAAAATGATTAATGAAGAGGCACTTGATTTTGTTGTCATTTCTACCCCGAGTGATTCACACTCAGAAATTATACAAAGTGCCATTGATAATAATTTACATACCTTTACCGAAAAACCATTTGCTTTGACAGTGGCTGATGGGCGGGAAACATTGGCACATCTTGAAAACAAGTCCCTGGTAAATCAGGTGGGCTATGTGAATCGCTTCAATGAGGTTTTTATGGAGGTCAAAAAACTGCTTGAAACAGGTGTAATTGGTGATGTCAAAAATTTTAGTTCAGAAATGTACGGGGCTACTGTATTGAAAGATTCAAAAACCAGTTGGCGCGGCAAAAAAAACACGGGCGGAGGGTGCATGTACGAATTTGCATCACACTGTATAGACCTGGTTTTGTACCTGTTAGGGCAGCCGGATAAAGTAGTGGGCAGCATTATGCAGAGTATTTATTCTTCTGATGTGGAAGATATGGTCAGTTCGACGTTCATTTACAACAACGGTTACAGCGGTACTATTATGGTCAACTGGAGTGATGAGAGTTATCGCAAACCAGCCAACATCGTGACGATCTTCGGCACAAAGGGCAAAATAGTAGCAGACAAACACGCCTACAAGATCTTTTTAAAGGAAGCGGATCAGGCCAATAAATTCCACGAGGGTTGGAATACCCGCTACATTACCGATTTTGCCAAAAGTGTCCGTTTTTATGTCCGTGGGAATGAATTTAGTCGTCAGTTGGATTATTTTGTGAATTGCATTGAGCAAAAGCGTACAGATAATATCGCAAGTTTTGCCGAAGCTCTGAAAACCGATGTCGTGATGGAAGAAATTACAAGTGATGCGGCCCGATCGCCGGCAACAAATGATGTTGTAGTGGAGTCTTCGCCGATTTTGCCAAATTGTACAAAACAACTATCCATATGGGCGAAATGTTTAAAATTAATTGGGAGAACAACTCATGCTTGACAGGGTCATTTTTGGTGACAACCAATTTTTTGGGATTAATCATATGTCTGAGGAGAAGGCCCAGGCACTTGCTGAAAGATTCAGAGATCTGAATGCAATAATCGACGTCATTGATATTGCGTATGATAGTGGAATAAGAGCCTTCATGCTAAATACGAATGAGAGGGCGAAAGAGATTTGCGATCACTTGCGTCAACATCCCTCAAGATATGCCGATCTGTGCCTTTATCCGTCCATGCCTTATGCCCATAAATATGCTAATGCTGTGGCTGAAAAAGGCATTTTTGGCGCTCTTAAGGATACCGTTCTGGCAGACAGCAGCGCGGTAAACATTGTCGGTATGTTGACAAAGGGAGGGGCATCGCTGTTCGACAAGGATATGATCAGGGTGATGCAATTGTTAATAGATATTGAAATGAAGATTTTCCGTGACTTGAATGTCAAGGTCGTATTTTTGCAAAATATCGTTACCGATCTTTTGCTTGGTTTTGGGGTAAAGGACATTTTTGTCGCGTTCGCATCCTACATCAAGGAAAAGCATGGAGCTGAACCGGGGTTTGTCACCATGAACATGCCACGAATGGTTGATTTTTTACTTGATTGTGGCATTGAGAATCCAATTGTATGCTCAGCTATCAATAAGGCCGGTTATTTTATGAATCCTGATAGTGAATCTTATGAAGAAACTCTTAAGAACAAACTCTTTCGACCAATTGCGATGTCTGTCTTGGCATCCGGAGCTGTGAAACCCGAAAAAGCCATTAAATATGTTTGCGGGCTTCCAGCTATACAGTCCATTGTTTTTGGCGCTTCCAGTAAGCAGCATATTGTTGAAACCAAAGAACTGATTGAAAATTATTTCGTCCATGTTCCTTAGTATTGGTTGAATGGTTAGATTATGAATCCAGTCTGGTATCTGAACCGACTAAAAAAGATGGGGCTGTCCGAAGTTTTAAAGCGGCTCAAAGAGCATCTGGATATTTATTACTCCCGGATTAAATATCGTGATCCGTTCAAATGGCCGTATTGGCGTTTTGCTCGTGATGATATTGCGCTGGTGCTTAACTCCTTGCCAGGTATTCCTGTAGCTGATGACTGGAAACATTATTGGATTTACAATACTGAATTTGATCTTACGGAGCCTATTGACTGGTATTTTTCTGATAATAGCGGCAAACGGTGGCCTGAGTGTCATTATGCCAGGATCAACTATCGTCCAGGCAATCCCTATGGAGATGTCCGCATCAATTGGGAGTTGAGTCGTCTTCAGTTTTTGCCGGCGATGGCTGTAACAGATGAGGATTTGGCCAAAAGCATACTTGCAGATTGGCTGGTAAAAAATCCGTATCTCCACGGGCCGGGCTATCTTGCATCCATGGAAGTAGCCTTGCGCTGGATCTCTATTTACTGGGCAGTCTGTTTGTTTAAAAAGCCGATAGATGTTTCTTTGCAGCAGAACTTGGCTGGCTTGGCTATTGCTTCGGGTAAATTTATTGAAAGCCGTTTTTCTACACATTCGTCTGCCGGAAACCATCTGATTGTTGAGGCAGTGGGGCTATTCTGGATCGGTAAAGCACTTCAAAAGGAAAAGACCGGAAAAAGATGGTTGAGAAAAGCACAAGAGATTTTATGGAAGCAGACTCTTATTCAATTGAATCCTGATGGAACTAACAAAGAGCAGTCCTTCTGGTATCTCGGGTTTGTTGTTGATGCGCTGTTTCATTACCTTTTATTGGAAGATAGGCAAATTATTCCCGGGCAAGTTATAAGTCGCATAGAAAAAGCAACTGAATTTATGCATGAAATGATCTTGCCGGATGGTTCATTTCCTGATTATGGTGACAGAGATGACGGGGTTGTCTTCCGCGTTAATGGTGCCTGCAAACAATCACCCTTTTCAGACCTCCTCAATATCGACACTTTTTTTTTCAATTGCTCCGATGTAGCTTCTGATACACCACAGCTTAAGACCTATGCTGATGGTGGAATGACTTTGATGAAATGGGATAAATGCCGGCTTTTATTCAGACATGCACCACTTGGTATGGGAAATACCTGTGGTCATGGCCACGCAGATGCGCTTTCAATACTATTTTCCTGGAATAATACCCCTGTTCTGATTGATCTCGGCAGTGGACAATACAATGGGAATCAATATATACGAAATTTTTTCAGATCAACAATTGCTCATAACACAGTTGAAATAGGCAGTGAGAATCAGGCAAAAATTATTGGTCCATTCATGTGGGAAAAAACATATGAAATTTGTCTGACTGAGACAGAAAAGCTTCCCTCTTTTTTTGTCGAAGCTTATCATACAGGTTATAAAGAGAAATTTGGTATTGTTCACAAGAGGAAAATTGAATGGCTTGCGCCTTATCACATTGAAATTGGAGATGTTTTTTCCGGTTTTGGCGGAGTGAGATGCAAGGGCGCTTTTCATCTTGGGGCTTGTAAGACAATCGTCAACAAGGGGAATTCGGTTGAAGCCGAGTTTGATGATTTTATTTTCTCCATCACGTTTCCATCCGATTTTACAGTCGATATTTTTCATGGTTCAGAACATCCGTTTATGGGATGGCGCTCAACAATTTATGGAGTCTGGGAACCAATTTATTCAATAGTTTTTTCTTTTCAACTTTCAGAAAATTATCATTGTAAAACCATCTTAAATATAGTTAAGCATTAGGTGATAACTGCCACGACATCGTGGACACTTTTCACTGCCACGACATCGTGGATAAAAAAGCTGC
>DAOURZ010000172.1 GCA_030627475.1 Deltaproteobacteria bacterium
CTATTTCTTCAACTTTGGTGTCTATTTTAAATCGGGCAGACCAAACAAACCTGACCCAAATCTATACACCTGATTGCGGAAGTTATTTCGTCCACGTTCCTTACGTTGGTAGCCCTGTTTCCTTTTGAAATAGTCTCTCTTCATTTGGCCCTTGTAAAAAATTCATATATTTTGTCGGGTCCAATATGCCTGCTTCTTTAAAACCCTGTTTTCTTATAATGCAACTGTCACACTCACCACATGCCAGGCCATCTGAAGAAGGATCATAGCAACTAAGGGTTAAAGAAAAATCTACTCCAAGCTCAACTCCTTTTCTAATAATCTGTGCCTTTGTCATATGGATAAGCGGAGTTCTGATCTTCAGTTTTGTTTTACCTTCTACGCATGCCTTTGTGGCAAGATTTGCCATTCGCTCAAAAGCTTCTATATATTCCGGCCTACAGTCAGGATAGCCGCTGTAGTCAATTGCATTAACTCCGATAAATATGTCGTACGACTGTAGTACCTCTGCCCAGGCAATTGCATAAGAAAGAAATATTGTATTTCTTGCCGGCACATATGTTATTGGAATTTTCACTGCCATTCTGCATGTATTCCTGTTTTTGGGCACATTTAGATTATTATCTGTAAGAGCTGAACCGCCAATTTTTTTTAAATCAATATCTATTACAAGATGTTTTTTTATGTCCATAACATCTGCCACTTTTCTGGCTGCTTCTATTTCAACGGAGTGGCGTTGTTCATAAAAAAAACTTAAACTGAAAATTTCAAAGCCATCTTGTTTTGCAATGGCCATAACTGTTGTGGAATCAATTCCGCCGCTTGAAAGTACAACTGCTTTTTTTTTATCTTTCATAATGTTTTTACCAAACTCATAAATTTCTATAATTTTTCGGTATCACTGACTCCTGACTTTTGACTCCTGACCTCCGGCAGTTTACACTCCTTTTTCTTTATCAGGCCATATAATCTTGTGCAACTGAATTTGAAGTCTTACTCTAAGCCTGTCTTCAAGAAGCCACTCCGCAAGTTGAGATGAATGTATTTGTTCAATCACAGGAGAAAAAAGAACATTTTTCATAGGAAATCCGGGAGATATCAACTTTATTATTTCTTTGGCAAAATCATAATCTTCGCGGCGTTCTATTACAAACTTTATCTGGTCCTTTTGATTAAGTCTTTTAAGATTTTCCAAATCATTTTTATCATTCTCACCGCTTGAAGGGCATTTTATATCAACTATTTTTATACAGCGACTATCAACACTGTTTATATTAATACTACCGTTTGTTTCTAATAACACCTCATATTTTTTTTCCAGAAGCCTGTTAATTAATAAAGGTGTCTCATCCTGAAGCAATGGTTCACCTCCAGTGATTTCAATAAGCGGACAGTTATAATTATCAACTCCGGAGAGAATTTCTTCGATTTTCAATTCAACCCCTTCATAATAGGCATAGGCTGTATCACAATACGAACATCTCAAATTACACCCTGTAAGTCTGACAAAAACGCAGGGAATGCCACTATATATTGATTCGCCCTGGATACTGTAGAATATTTCGTTTACTAAAAGAGACATAGATAACCATTAGTTTAAGATTCAGTTTGAAGCATTTCTATCGTGCTTCCCATTGTCAAGACAAAATTTTATAAAATTTAAGGTGGAATTTTGAAAGAATAAGATAAAAAAGTGCCATTTTTTTGCAACTTCAAATATATTACAGACTTTCAACACCCTTGACAACTTCTTGATTTTAATAGGTAAAAAAAAGAGGCAGGGAGTGGTCTTTTTTTCTTGGCAAGTGTCAACCATATCAGTGTAAAGGTTATTTATTTTTGATTCCCAAGGATATTTTTCTCAGGCCTGATAATTATTATTGCAGCTTTTTTATTATCTATATATTCTCTGGCGATTTTTGAAATATCATCTAATGTGATTGAGGAATAACCTTTCATTATTGTCCGGCTCCACTCAAGTTTTTGGGGATGCCGTAGAGAACCTGAAAGAACGGTATTCAGCCAGTAATTATTTTTTCGCAGCAAATCTTTTATACTGGTTATTGTCGGATCAAGTGCCCGCCTGAACTCATCTTCTGTAATTTCTTTTTCAATTAGATCTGATGCGATTTCTTTTATTTTATTTACAATCAAATCTGAATCATCAGGATCAACATGGACTAACACCTTAAAAACTCCATAACCGGGATATGCCTTGCCTGGCTGGTTATAGGCTACGGATGAATAGGTTGCTCCAAGCTTTTCGCGAATTTCCTCACGAAGTCTGTTTGAAAAAATATCTGCCATCACGGAAAGGCGGCGAGTTCTACTTATATCCCAGATATCTTCTGTTGGATATGCAACTATTACCAGGCCTTTTTGAATTTTTGTCGATACGGTTATCTCAAATAATTGAGCAGATGGGAATTCCGGAGCACTTGATATTTTCTTTTTTTGAAGACCGGATCTTGAGGGCAGACCGCCAAGATATTTAACTGCGGTTTTGATTAGAAAATCCATATCAAAATCGCCCACTACTGAAACTTCGAGTTTATCTTGTTTCAATGGAGTATCTATCCATGATTTGACTTGTTCAATTGCCAGATTTTTGAATAACTCGTAACCGGGAAGACCAAAACGGCTGTCTCCTCCTGCCAGAAAACGTTTGCCTGAAACAAGCATTGCGCCGTCAATTGAGCTGGAAAGTTTACGGTATTGTTGTTTAAATCGTTCCATGGATAGAGAATACGCTTCCTTCCTGTAAGCCTGGTCAACAACATGAGCATATATGAGTTGAAAGAGCAGAGGGATTTCTTCCGCAACAGTTGTGCCTTTGAAGAAAAAGCAATCTTCATCAAAGCCGAAAATGACATTTGTATTTTTGCCGGCCATTGCTCTTTTTAATTCATTTTTTTTAAGGTAACCCAGACCGCTTTCATTAATTACTTTCTCGCTTAGTTCAGCAAGTCCTGCCATGTCAGCGGCTTCATCAGATTTGCCGAAACCGAAAGAAAGATTAACAAGCACTTCATCTGCTTCAAAATCAGTTTGTTTCAAGTTAAGACGGATACCATTATCAAAATCAATCTGAACAATGCCGAGGTCAGGTATTTCTGTTCTGTTAATAATTTTGCCTTTTTTCTCAGGTTCGGCAAGATAAGGAAAAACAGCGGGTTTTATTTCAGATGGCCTTGATACTTTAACTTTACTGCTTTTATCAAAGACTTCACATATTATATCTTCAGGAGTGTTGTTTTTTGCTGTAATTTCTGCATTTCCGGTTACCATTATGAGCCTGTGGTCAAATGACCAGGTCTCTTTAAATGCGTCATGAACGTTCTTTAAGGTAATGGAATTTATATAGGGAACAAGAAGATTTTTTTTCTGTTCAGGGGACATGGTTACTTTTTTGTTGTTAATATCTCTAATTATAATTCTGGCCAGCATTTTGCTGTTTCGGGTAGGCATTTTTTTTACAGCATTGTCCAGCATTGACAAAAAATCTTTTTTTACTATTTCAAGTTCTGATTTTGTAAATCCGTATTTTAAAGATTTTCTTAAGATCTTTTCCAGGAGTGAAAGTGATTTTTCCCAGTTTTCAGGACTGGTTTCCGCAGAAATTTCAGAAAATTCTACCTGACAAAACCCGGTTCCTGAGCCTATAGAAGCTGAAGTAAAGGGAGACGTGATTTTGCTGACAATTTTATCAAGCCTGTTTTGGACTATCCGGTTTGCAATATTTTTTACAAGCTTTTTTCTTTGAAAAGCAATAGAATCAGGCTGTATGGCTTTCTTGTTTACAACTTCTATTGTTACCGTTGTTTTTCCTGTTTCCTTTTCAAAATGATAGAATGTCTTAATCCCCTTATGATTTATCTGACCGATATCAGGACATGGTTGTATTGATGCTCTGGCATATAGCGCGGAGAAGTTTTCTTTAATAATCATGGCGGCCCTGTTTTGATCAAAATCGCCTGCCATGATCAGAATCATATTATCAGGCCTGTACCATGTATCATAATAATTTTTTAAGAGACTATGGTCGGTATTTTTAATAACTTCTTCTGTTCCTATTGGAAATCTTTTGGATATTCTTGTTTCAGGCAACAAGAACTTCATAACTGAAATAAATGTTCTATATGATGCTGAATCGCGGGTTCGTTTTTCAGCCAGAATTACCTTTCGTTCTCTGTCAATCTCGGATTGCAGAAGAAGGGCGCCTTCCGCAAAGTCTTTCATTACCATAAGTCCATTTTTCAGGCTTTCCTTATTGCCCTCCGGCAACAGCA
>DAOURZ010000402.1 GCA_030627475.1 Deltaproteobacteria bacterium
CCGATCTAAAATCACAAAAATCTTGAAATAGCTCGCTATTCCTGCGACTTTTGTGATTTTAGATCGAACAAACCTGACCTAAATCTGTGCGCCTACTTGCGGAAGTTAATTCGTCCACGTTCCTTAGGAATCTATGGGATGAACCTGTAGATCTTCACAGATTTGATTTCAAAAAAATCCCCATCTACCCCCTTTACAAAGGGGAGAGGGAAATTTCATGATGAACAAATACGACCATGAAGGCCGGGAGGTGGACCAAGAATGGTACCCAAGCTCACCACAAAAGAGGAGTTGATAGAAGACAACAGGTTTCTTAACAGTGTTTTGAATGGTATCAAAGACACAATTATGGTTGTTGACAGGAACTACGGAATAGAGGGAGTAAATGAATCGTTTGCAAGAAAAGCCGGTAAACCAAGGCATGAGATTATTGGCAAAAATTGTTATCGCCTTCTTCACCATTTGAACAAACCCTGTGTTCACAATCATCCTTGTCCGGTGAAAAATGCATTCAAAACAGGTGAAATTGCCGAAGTACTCCATACATATTTTGAAGGGCATACTGTTGCGTATTCCAGGATTATAGCTTATCCAATATTGGATGACCGGGGCGAGGTTACCCGGGTGATTGAAATGGAAAGAGACGTTACCAAATGGAAAGAATCAAGTAACAAGTTGTATAATATAGAAAAGCTGGCATTCCTGGGAAAGTTGGCGGCTGATCTGTCCCATGAATTTAACAACCCGCTAGGGGTAATTCTTGGTTTTACCGATCTTCTTTTAGAAAAAATGGAACCTGGCACCCAGAGCTATGAGATTCTCAAAACCATAGAGAGACAGGGGCTTAATTGTAAACGGATTGTTGAAAACCTTATAAGCTTTGCCGCAACTCCGGACGTGACCAAGAATTCTACTGACGTCAATGCAAATCTTGAAAAGGTGGTCTCTGTAGTTATGGATATCTTGCTTACGGAGAAGATTTTTATAGAGAAAAAATTTGCAGGAGATTTGCCGAAAGCAAAAGGAAACCCGGAACATTTACATCAGGTCTTTATGAGCCTGATTACTAATGCTGTTGCCGCTATGCGTGGAGGTGGGTGTTTAACCATTTCTACCGGATACAATAGCTTTAAAAACAGAATAGAGGTTCTTTTCAAGGATACAGGGCATGGTATTAAAAAAGAATACAGAAATGAAATATTTGATCCTTTTTTCACCACAAGAGAGGTGGGAGAAGGAACAGGGCTGGGTCTTTCGGTTTGTTACGGTCTGGTGTCCAAGTACAATGGAGATATAACCTTTGAAACAGTAACTGAAAAAGAGGACAAAAAAAATAAAGGTACCGTCTTCACTGTGTCTCTGCCTGTCACTCCTTGACGTTTTGGTATATTGGTGATATAAAATAAAATGCAATGAAATGAAAAAAGAAAAAATATATTTCGCCGAAAAATACTATAATATAAGAAAGGCTATCTTTTTTGTCGGCATTTTTGTGATGGCACTTCTCATGGTTGCTTTCTGTATGAGCATGTTCTCTGCCGGGCAGATGAAAGAGATCATCTCTGAAGATTTTAACCAACAGCAATTGGTATTAGCAAAATATGCCGCCAATCGGATGGAAAACAGCCTGGATTTTATCAAAAGAGAACTTTCACTGTTAAATCTCTCCCCATCCATTCAATATCTGGAAAAAGTATCCTGGGCCAGCCGCATGAATACTACCTTATCTGCTGTTAAGGAGGACGGGGTCCTTGAAATAAGATTTATAGACCGCGACGGCAGAACTGCCTATATTGTTGATGAACGTGGGATGTACCATGTGATACAGGGTCATTTCGCAGATACGGATTATTATAAATGGGCCAGTCTGAAGGAAAATA
>DAOURZ010000070.1 GCA_030627475.1 Deltaproteobacteria bacterium
ACTTGTCTCTAAAACCTGATACTTTACAATACTCAATAAAACCATTAATCTGTTCCTCAAGCATAGGAAAACCTCCTTTTCTGGTTCAGGGTTTTTATAAAAATTTGCTTCCCTTATGCTTTTACAATATTTCTAACAAGTTGCCATCACAAATTGCGCTCACTGCGGGGTTTGGGGGTTCTGCTTCCAAAAAGGAAAAACTTGCAGTAATAGGCGCAACACAGTATAGTTATTATAAGGTAAAAAAAGAAATTTTCAGAGGAGGTCTGAAATGATGCCGTTAACCAGAATTACATTCGATCCTGATCTAATGGGAGGGAAGCCCTGCATTCGTGGCATGCGTGGAATAAAAATGGGGTCAAGTCTGCCCTTGACCCATGTTGTTAATTAGTCAAGATTCAAGAGGGCTTAGAAGTTTAAGAATAAAGATAAAAAATCAGAAGAAATATTAAAATAAGAGAAAATATATTGCTCATGGGCCAAACGTAGACTTGACCCCTTATTTGACCCCTTATTTGCATCTTATACTTCATCTCGAAATAATGAAAGCGTGCGCCAATTTAACAATTCTAAAGTATGAGGCATTATGAGGTTTGAAAATTATCATATTACAGATGAAATAAAAAAAAATCTGTTCAAGCTCGGCTTTAAGCGGCCGACGGATATCCAGTACAAATCCATCCCGTCGATCATGGAAGGGGAAGACGTTCTTGCCATCGCCCAGACCGGGACAGGGAAAACAGCTGCGTTTGCAATCCCCGTAATTAATAAAATCCAGTCAAATAAAAGCAGTAAACGCTCTTACGGTATCAAATGCATTGTAATGGTCCCGACCCGGGAACTGGCATCGCAGATCGGCGATGTTTTTAATGCCTTGGCCCGGCATACGAAAGTCAAAGCGTTTGCCGTTTACGGGGGTGTGGAGCAGGCTGCCCAGATCAAAAAGTTGCAGGACGGTATTGATGTTCTCGTGGCCACACCGGGACGCATGTTTGATCTCATCAGCCAAGGATATATCGAACTGGAAAGAGTTGATACGCTTATTCTGGATGAAGCGGATCATATGCTGGACCTGGGGTTTATTGATGATATAAAATCCGTAAAAAAAATGCTCCCCCGAAAGCATCAGACTCTCTTTTTTTCGGCCACAATCAACAAAGAGATTAAAAAACTGGCGTTTTCTCAGGTGAAAAG
Source organism: Deltaproteobacteria bacterium (assembly GCA_030627475.1). GTDB lineage: Bacteria > Desulfobacterota > Desulfobacteria > Desulfobacterales > ETH-SRB1 > B13-G4. The sequence goes on from DAOURZ010000070.1 coordinate 1,195, forward strand.
TTCCGCCATCCGGATTCAGATATCTCCGGAAGACCCTGTTTCAAAAAATGTTTCCCATTTTGTCATGTTTATCGAAATGGATGATAAACGGTTTTTCCTGGAAAAATTCATTAAAGATCATCCGGACAGCAAAATGATTGTTTTTGTCAGAACTCGGGTGCGCGCCGAACGCGTGGCGAAAGCAATGAACAGAGTCCGGATCGACGCGTTGACCATCCATGGTGAAAAAGAACAAACGAGTCGTTCGGATGTGATGCAAAAATTCAAAAACTCGGAATGCAATCTATTGATCGCCACCGACGTTAGCGCCCGGGGGATTGATATCGACGATGTCAAGTATGTGATCAACTATGACCTGCCGGACAAGACGGAGAACTATGTCCACCGTGTGGGCCGAACCGGACGGGGGATGAAAAAGGGAATTGCCGTCTCGTTTTGCAGTATCCAGGAAAAAGATCTTCTGTTGGAGATCCAGCAGTATTTAAATAAAGAAATTGAAGTGATCAAAACCAGCAAACAGGAGTATGCCACTACCATTACCATTGAAACGACGGAAGCGGAAGACGATATCCGAGCGATGATTGAAAATTATGAAAAGCTGTGGCAACGCAAAAAAAAGAGAAAACCTAAGAAGAAAAAGTGATCCTGAATGGGAACCTAATGACAATGTTGACAATTCCGTCAAATCTATAGAGAAAGACTTAACAATACATCGTAACATAATTATGACGAATAACGATATTTTACGACGCATCCGCTTTATCTTCGACTATAGCGATTCGAAAATGATTGCCATATTTGGACTTACCGAACATCTCGTAAATCGAGAACAGATCAGCGCGTGGTTAAAAAAAAATGATGACCCCGCATTTCAGAAATGTAACGACACGAATCTCTCCATTTTCCTGAATGGTTTGATTATCGATAAACGAGGCAAAAAAGAAGGCCCGAAACCAAAGCCGGAGAAGCAATTAAATAACAATATCATTTTCAGAAAATTAAAAATCGCTTTAGAGCTTAAAGCCGAAGACATATTGGTGATTTTAGGTATGGTCAATATTCGTATTAGTAAACACGAATTAAGTGCGTTTTTCAGGAAATCCGATCATAAGCACTATCGTGACTGTAAGGATCAGATTTTACGTGGTTTTTTAAATGGCGTTCAGCTTAAATATCGTTCAAACAATCGACCGACAAATGGGGTCACCCCTTAAGTTTCGAAACCAAATAATGAAAAAAAGCGAGCATTTCTGATGCACACGGAGGTCAATGTGGGGAAACTGAAAGGTTACCAGAAGGAAATATTTGAAGGGACTTGCCCATGGCATCAAGCCACTGGCTTATGTGGGACAGAATGGGCTATCGTCGACTGTGTCACAGGCTATTGACGAGTCATTAGCAACACATGAACTGATCAAGGTAAAATTCGTCGATTTCAAGGAGAAAGTTCAGAAAGAGAAGATCGCGGCCGCCATTGAACAGGAAACGGCATCTGAATTGGTGGGGATGATTGGTCATGTTGCGATCTTTTATCGCGAGCAACAGGATCCGGAAAGAAGAAGGATCGAAGTTCCAAAGCGGTAGACGGTATGATCCCACCATTCCCACCTGACCTTAGTGTAGTCAGGCAGGGTTTGACCCCTATGATATTATTTATTTGGTTAACTTTCTGGTGAGGTCTGTCCAAGACATGTAATTTGAAATGTTGAATACCCAACATGTCACTGGTGCCGACAGCGTGCCGCTGCCGCACAGTTCAAACGTTATAGTGCCTAAATGATTAATTAGCCAAGTAAGGAGAAAATGAATATACAAAAGTATGATGGATTGAAATTCAAACCATTATTTCATTCAGAAATATCAAGCAGGTTTCTGGTTTTTGAAATTTTTAATAATCACAATGAGATTGCAAAATCGTTTTTGAGTCAATTTCTCAACTGAATTATCACTGATGTTAATATTTCCATTGTTAGAGAGCGGAATTATAAGGGGAAAGGAAGTATTGATCTATTCATAAATTTTGAGGAAGATGGAATTAAAACACATGTTTTGATTGAAGTTAAAGTTCACGATTATCTGAGTGTAACAAAAGGACAGATTCGGACATATTATGAAGCTGCATTGGAAGAATTGGTTGAGGGGGGATGTTTATTTTATTTATTTGACTCAATTCATTAAAAATAATCGTCCAAATTCTTCAAATATAGCTTTACCACCGACAATCCATGGATGTCCCCGGAACTAGGTATTAAAAAATAAAAACTGCATATAAAATATAAATGGTGTTTGTAATGGCTGAAAATGTAACCTGGTTTCCAAAACATATGAAAGATTCTGAGGATCTTTTAAAAAAGAGCTTGAAAGCAGTAAATATTGTTTTCGAGGTTTTGGATGCAAGGGCTCCCTTATCCAGTAAAGATATGAATATTGATAGAATAATCGGGCAAAAAGCAAAAATTGTAATTTTGAATAAATGCGACCTTAGCAGTAATGATGGCAACAAAAAGTGGGTTTCCTTTTTTAACAGTGGCGATACCGAGGTAGCGTTGGTAAGTGCTGTTAAAGGTGATGGTTTAAAAAATATTACAAATTTAGCCCGTAAGATAATTAATAAGGCTGGAATCAAAAATAAAATCATAAGAGCCATGGTGGTAGGTATACCCAATGTGGGTAAATCCACTTTGATAAATTGCATAGCCGGGAAAAAAAAGGCCAGGGCTGCCAATAAGCCTGGAGTTACACGGGCTAAACAGTGGATAGAGGCAAAATCACAATTTGAACTTCTGGATACTCCTGGAATTTTGCGCCCCAGAGAAGATAAAGCAACTTTTACAAATCTCGCCTTTATCGGAACCATAAATGATGATGTTCTGGATGTGACGACGATTGCATCTGATCTTATAGAAAAACTGATTGAAATTGTCCCGGAAGAATTATGTGCCAGATTCAAAATTGATATTAAAGATAAAACGCCCCTTGAAATTCTGGAAAATATTGCAGCCAAAAGGGGCTGCCTTTTGAAAAATGGTATTGTCGATTATATACGAGTGTCCAGTATTGTTTTGAGTGAATTCAGGAAAGGGAAACTGGGTAAAATTACTTTAGAATATCCAGGTTGTTAATGGAAACGAAGAAATCTATGATCTTGCAACGGGGATCGGTTATGCTCACCTGCTGCTATGGAGAGCAAAATAGGATAGATCAGAAAAGAAGAGATGACGATAGATCCCTATGAAAATATAAAAACAACATTCTAAATTGAATACGGATGGTTAAACCAAAAGATGATCGAACAATCAAATGATAACAACGGAAAGAAGACGGCGGTCTTGTTTTCAGTTCAAACTCATGGCGTTTCCGATGAGGAGAACGATTCGTCTCTTCTCGAACTCAGGCGTTTGGTTAAAACCATGGGCCTCAAGGTCGTCGCAACGCTAACGCAACGCCGCCCTAAATCTGAGACGGGAACCTTATTGGGCGCAGGAAAATTAAAAGAACTTGCCGGCTATACCGGCGGCACTGGAATTGTTGAAGGATTTAGCCGGAAATCAAAAGATGAAACCTGCGACGACATGGATGAAGATTATCCAGTCGGCAGTCTCGCCAGCTCGGATGAAGAGAGTTCAAGCGATGACCCAATGGCAAAAAACAGCGTGCAAGCCAATGTTGTCGTCTATGATGGTGAAATTTCCACTAAGCAATTGAAAAACATTGAGAAAGCGACCGGCGTCGAAGTACTAGACCGAACCGGTGTGATCCTCGAAATATTCAGCCGCCATGCCAAAAGCCGAGAGGCCCTCATTCAAGTGGAGATCGCCAAGTTGACTTATTTGGCGCCAAGGCTAAGGGCATCTAATATTGGAGGTGATCGTCAAGGCGGCGGTATTGGATCTAAAGGCACAGGAGAGACTTCTCACGAACTCGACAAACGTCGTATTAGAGACCGCATATCCGAACTAAAGTCACGCCTTGTTGGAATTCGTGACGAGCAAAATAGACGGCGCAGCCGCAGGAAAGAAAATTTCCAGGTCTCTCTGGTCGGTTATACCAATGCCGGCAAATCGTCGCTGATGCGAAAACTGACCGGTAGCGATGTATTGGTAGAGGATAAATTATTTGCAACGCTTGATACCCGTGTGAAATCTTTGCAGCCAAAGGCTTTTCCTCCAGTACTCGTCTCCGATACCGTTGGATTTATAAAGAAATTACCTCACGATTTAGTTGCATCTTTCCAATCTACTCTTGATGAGGCGCTTGCCGCTTCGTTACTTTTGTTTACGATCGATGTCTCCGATCCGGCTTTCCGATCTCAATTGGTTGTGACGCAATCGGTCCTGAAAGAGATCGGTGGTGAAAAAATTCCAAGCTGGCTAATCCTGAACAAAATTGACAAACTCACAACCGGGGAGCTGGAAGAGCTACACCGTGAATTTCCCTATGGAATCTTCATCTCTGCGCATAACCCCGAGGATGTCGCATTTCTACGAAAGAAAATTCTTCAGTATTTCGAATCAAATATGATCAAAACTACGATGGTGATCCCGTACGACAAAGGACACCTTTTAGGACAGTTAAGAACCAAAGCCGGCATCATAAATGAATCCTACGATGAAACAGGAACGGAAGTAACATTCAAGACTTCCCCAGAAACATTAACCTGGTTACAAAAAAAGATGGATTAAACAGATGGGAACTTGCTTTTTTCGGCGCAATCCATGGTAGAGATCCGTCGTCGAACGCAGCCTTTTTCTTGACAATACTTACCATGGATGTCCCCGAAACGAGTTATTGTCAAATGTTGTGTATGGAATTAGGCGGCGTTCCGATTTTCTTCTACTCCATTGATAAATTTAATCCCTTCAATTACTTCTGCCAATCTTTCTGAACGATGGAGACGTTGCCATCTTTTTTGAGCAGATTGACAAAGTTTAAATGCCATAGTTACAACAGTCGTTGAAGAAAAGCAGCTTCTCACTTTTGCTGTACGCAGCCTAACCGATGAAAATGTAGATTCAATCGGATTGGTCGTTCGGATATGCCTCCAGTGCTCTGCCGGAAAATCATAAAAAGTTAACAGTGCATCACGATCTTTTTTAAGACACTTGGCAGCTTTGGGATATTTTGCCTCGTAAATTTCGATAAAATCATCAAAGTGTTTTTCTGCCTCAGCCTTATCAGGAGCCATCCAAATCTGATGGAGTTTCTCCTTGGCTTTTGCCTGAATGCTCTTTGGCAATTTATTCAAAACATTGGCGGTTTTATGTACCCAGCATCTTTGCCATCGTGTATTATGATAAACCTTCGTAAGGGCTTTCCAGAATCCAAGGGCGCCGTCACCAATCGCCAATTCAGGAGCGGCCTTAAGCCCCCTATGCTTCAGGTCGAGAAGTAGCTCGGTCCAGGATAATTCGCTTTCCCTGAAACCGCTTTCAAGGGCAAGCAATTCTTTTTTGCCCTCTTTTGTTGCACCGATGATAACCAGAAGACACTGCCGTTCTTCCATGCGGACATTACAGTAGATGCCGTCAGCCCAGATATATACATATCGTTTATTGGATAAATCGGCTACCAACTTGAAGCGGGACACTTCTGATCCTCTATTTTGATTATCTAGGAACAATAATCGTGCAAGATTGCCTTAACGAGGCAAAATAGTTGGACAATAACGTCTTTGATTTCTCAAATTTTGGCTATA
>DAOURZ010000319.1 GCA_030627475.1 Deltaproteobacteria bacterium
AAAAAGAACAAAAGTGTGATGATAAAATCCGGTTTAATCAATTGTTTTTTCAGTAACATAATATCTGTTTTTTAATAAAAAGAGGGGCACGGCTATCTTTTTCTGCAAAAATCCCTGCCCCTCATAAACATATTAAAAGATGAATGTCCAACATCGAACATTGAATGTCGAATAATGATGTCGCTCCGCTCTTGAACTTGGGACAGACATTCAACCTTTAGTTGTTCAGTTGAACCTTCATAGCGCTTGCGATTTTTTTCGCAACATCGGTATTGTCATAAAAGCCGTCAAAGAGACCGGCGCTTTTCCCTATTGCCAGGACAGGCACAGGAACACCTGTGTGGGCATATGATGTAAAAGTAATACCTGCCATCTGGTTCAGAACATGGGTCAAGGTAACAGTAAAAGGCTCATAATACCCATAAAGAAGCCAGTCCTCTTCTTCTGTGACCGCTGCTTCATTGGTTCTGCTTCTGTCAAAGGCATCCTCAAGCCGCTGTTGTTTGTATTCGCTCAATGAATCAAAATCTATACCGAACACTGATGAAATTAGTGACTCCATCTCCTCGTTGATATCCACCGCATTTTCGTTATTTTCGAAATAATTCTCTAAATCTTTATTAAATTCTTCATATGACTTTGTCTGACCGGCAAGAATTTCATAGGCAGTGTTGTAGCCTGTTCCTGCAAAATCGAGGGTCATGCCGCCGCATTCATGGTCACCTGTTACGATAATAAGTATTTCGCCCGGGTGTTTTTCATAAAAATGAACCGCTTCTTTAATCGCATTGTCAAAAGCAATTGTGTCGTCAATGGAGGCTCGGGCATCATTTGCATGGTTGGCCCAGTCAATTTTGCCACCTTCAACCATCATAAAAAAACCTTGCGGATTATCAAGAAGCTCAATGCCTTTTTTTGTAAATTCCGACAGAGAGATATGATCCTCCGGACGGTCAATCTCGTAATAAAGGGCCGATCCTCCAGACAGTGTATGATTCATGGCTATGGTTCGGACGCCCGGCTCTATAGCGGCGAGTTCTTCTCTTGTATAGGCAAATGTAAAACCGTTGTTAATAGCTGTATCTATTGCGCAATTCTCACACGTTTCATCTTTCTTGAATCCTCCGCCGGCGAAATAATCAAAATCACTGTTTGCCAGCTCCATTGCGATTTCATGATAATTTTTTCGTGCAGGCTGATGAGCATAGAAAACAGCAGGAGTTGCGTGATCAATTGAAACGCTTGAAACAATACCCACCTTCATGCCTTTTCCCTTAGCCAGTTCAGCAAGGCTTGTATAAGGTATTGTCGTGGTTGGATCCATTGCAATAACATTTAATATTGGTTTTCTTGCCACAGGCTAAAGCGGTTCCTGCCGCAGCAGAGCCTGTTATAAAGCGATTGTTTGCAAAAGTAGTGGCCATGCCCTGAACAGGAAAGCCGCTCATGATTAATAATTCAGCTTTTACGGAGCCGTCGTTTTCATCAGGTGATTCCAGAGCTACAAGATACGCTTCTGCCGAATGGATCTGTGGACTGCCCATGCCGTCACCGATGAAAAAGAAAACATATTTGGCTTTCCCGGAACCATCCGCATATGCATTACAAATACTGAATAAAAGCAACAAGGCGAAAAAACCCGCAATTTTGAATGTAAAACTCATTTTTTTATTATTCATTTTTTCATCCTCGCTAATGAAATATCAGTTATGTTATGACACCTGTTAGCCTGTTGACCTTGATGTTTTTTATCTTATGAAATATCACCTCCTTATGACCAGCACGCGTTCCTTTTTCATAATCCACAATTCTTCAAATAGTTAGTGGTTTTCATTTCTATCGCCTGGAAATTCCATTCTTTTCATTCGTGCTGATACGTCTTAATAAATCAAACAACAACTCGATCTCAGGGGTTGGATTTTCAATGTTCCTAAACCGTAAGGCGATCAAGCCCACTACAAAAAGAAGCGCAAAAATTATAAAAAGTATCTCTTTCAATTCAGAATAAAGCCTCACAAAGTCCCAATTTCCTTGAAAACAATATAAATCCCACAATCAGGAAACAGCGTCCTGAGATATGCAAATAAATCACGATCAGTCTCTGGCCGGTTGGGTTACAATCACTATTTTGTCCACAGCTTACCTTCTCTCTTTTCGATTGTTGATTTTTAATACCGTTTTTTAAACCGCATCGGTGTTGCAGAATTATTAAGGTGGTGTTAAATTTTTGTTAGATGCTCAATCTTGCGGGTAATTGGTATCTTCTATTGTTTAATGGTAACTACTCAGGTGGATAGACTGAAGGTGAAAGGGCTTTTAGGAACAAATCATGCGTGGTCACACAAAACTTAGGGCATTTGAGTTGGCTGACGAAGCAGCGGTATTAGTTTATTCTAACAGTGAAAACCTTGCCCTCAGGGCAAGGTCAGAGTTCAGCGGCTTTGCCATCTGAACAACAATTTGTTACTCCA
>DAOURZ010000338.1 GCA_030627475.1 Deltaproteobacteria bacterium
GAGAAAACAATTGTTTTGTCACGCCGGAATGTATCAGAAATCTTTTTGACTATCACAGTTTGACAGTAAAAAAAAATGTCGAAAGCGCCTTTTTAAATTGTCTTTGTTATTATCGAGATAAAGTACATTGCAAAATAGCAATTTCCACATTGTTCAAACTAACACCTGTATTTGATTTTTTACCTGAAGAAGATGTCTGTCTGAAAGATAAAAGACACTTGAATGTACTTAAAACAGACGTTAATCGGACAAAGTCAACGATGAAGATCGGCAAATTTACAGCCCGTGAGACTATTAAAATATGTCCTGAATGCGGAACTAAATATCGCTCAAAAGAACTGTCAAGAATTGTTCCTCCATCCTGTAATTTCGGTTATGATGTACTTGTTTACGTCGGCAAGGCCATTTTTCTAAAGCACCTGCCAGATCAGGTCATTGTTGAAGAACTCGCTGCAAAGAATGTTTACATCAGTTTTTCGGAAATAAGCTGGCTTGGAAGAAAATTCATAGCATATCTTACTCTTGCCCACAGAAAAAGTGCCCCTCGAATCAAAGAAGAAATGAATTCAAAGGGAGGTTATATTCTACATCTGGATAGCACTTACGAAGACAATAGCCCTTTGCTTATGACCGGGCTGGATTCAATCATAAAAATCGTTCTTGGTAATTGCAAATTGCCCAGTGAAAATTCCAAAGATATTGTCCCTTTTCTTGAGGATATAAAGCAATTATTTGGGGAGCCCCTGGCTGTGATTCATGATATGTCCCAAGGTATTATTAAAGCAGTTGGTATAGCTTTTAAGGGCACATTAGATTTTATCTGCCATTTTCATTTTCTGAGGGATATTGGGAAAGATCTGCTTGAACCGGAATATGACAATATACGTAAAAGGCTAAAGAAGCATGGTATCACCAGCAAAATGAATTATCGCATGCGTCAATTCAAACAGGCTGTTGAAGAAAATATGCAGTTGGTTGATTTACTGAATAATAACGAATTAACTTGTTGTGAGAATCTATTGCAAAACATACCGGTGTTTTCCGCTTACAGTTTAATGCGATGGGCATTTGAAGGGCAAAAAAAAGGAAATGGATACGGTTTTCCCTTTGATAGACCACATTTTGAATTTGCGAAAAGATTGAAAGAGATACATGCGGATATCAATGAACTGAGAACAATAAAACTATTGAGAGATCACAAATATAACAAAGCGCTTCATAAAACATTTTTTGATCTGTCAGATGTCATCAATGACAAATCTTTATGGAAGAGTGTTGATAAAATTGAAGCGGAAATTGAAATCTTTGAAAAATTACGGGATGCTATGAGAATAGCGCCAAAAACAGGCAAAAAGGGTCTTAATAGCGAAGGGACTTCAGCAAATATCAAAACAATTGAACAAGGTGTAAAAAAATTTAGAAAGGAGATTATAGGTACAAAAGGATACTCAGAAAACAAGCAGCACCAACAAATGGTCAAACAGCTCGATAAGTATTGGGAAAAATTATTTGCTGATCCAATTGAAGTTAAAACCGGTAATGGGAAAAAAATTATTCAACCTCAGAGAACGAATAATTATGCAGAGCAGAGTTTTAGAGACTTGAAACGAGGATACAGGAAAAAAACAGGAAATGGTTCTTTAGGGAAAAAATTACGAACGATGCTTGCAAATACACCGTTGGCAAAGAACTTACATAATCCCGAATATATGAAAATACTGCTTAATGGACATTTGAGTCTGGAAGACCTGTTTGCCGAGATTGATGCAAATGAAGTGCGCAATGAATTGAAAAAATCACAGGAAAATGTGGATAAATTCCCAGCCAATTTGAAAAAATTAATCAAAAAATCTGATTTCCCGAAAATGTTGAAAGATTATTATTTTGGATTAAAATCAAAATAATTTTGTGCGACATGCCCGGATATCCCGTGCGGCACGGGGCTTTATTATACCAGCACGGGGGCTTCTATGCCTTGAAACTCTCCCCGGTGAAGTGGTGCTTCGACATGTCTGAGAAAACCTGAGCAGTTCGGCGTTTTGTCTACAACACCAGCACGTATGATATGTCTGAAAAAAATGGATAGATAATGGTTGATATGACGTAAAATGTAAGGTATCTTTTTAATAGTCAAAGACTATGGATAATGCTTCTAAATCAATTATAAAAAAAAAGGGATGAAAAACTTTGCTTGCTTGAATATATTAAATCTTGAAATAGCAAATTTTATGCCAACTTCATTTTGTGATAATAGAAATTAAAGGTCAAATTTGTTCTTTTATCTTCAATTAATCAATATGTTGTCTAAAATTATCTCTCACAAATGAAAATATTTTATAATAAGATTTTGCTTAATTGTCAA
>DAOURZ010000369.1 GCA_030627475.1 Deltaproteobacteria bacterium
AGGAGGATGAGATCTCCAAAGAGCATGGAATCCTGGCCCTGTATGGCACCAATGGCCTGACAGATGAACACAAGGCTGCTATACAAGGTCTGACAAAGCTGGAAGAGGTGATCCTGTTCTTTGATGGAGATGCGGCTGGTAAAGAAGCCTTAAAAAAACACTCTGAACTCTTACACCAGTTAAAACGGAACTTACTTGAAGAAAACGAGGTTTGACAGGGGTTAGCTTGGATATTTTTCTGTGTGCTGTAGCTACACTTTCATAATATCCTCTATTTTAAGACCAAACAGCTTTGTCATTTCACTTTGAATCTCATTTAGTTCCGGAACCATAACTTTCTTCACTTTATGACCAAGCTCCAGTTCGCTTACTTTTATATTGTTCAATTCATCCGTTATGTCATGATACGATAGTTTGCAATTATTCTTCTTGTTGTACGTTTTTAGCCATGGGTATATTACAGTTTCCATTTCTTTAACAATGGCATATGAAAACATACAAACAAAAACATGCCCTCTTGTTTGATCTTCGTTTATATGAAAAATTGGCCTGATATTTAATTTATCGGTCTTCATATCCCTAAAAGCATGCTCTACGTTTTGCAACTCTTTATATTTTTCTCTTACTTGTTTTGTATCCATATAATCCTTTATTACAGTGCTTTCTATGACATACTTACCATCTAAAGATTTTTCTTCCTGATATTTCTGAAGGTCATAATCAATAACAAATTCATCATTTGAAATTGCGGCTGTATAAAATTTTGACGTTTTGTATTTTTTTAATGCCTTGGTTATTCTGTATTTGTAATTGTCAAGTTTTCTCTCTGTAAAAGTTGTAACAAGCTTCTTGTTTTTGTGTCCTTTTTCTATCTTTCTAATATTCTCCAGATTCTGTTCCCTACGTTTGTCCCACGATCTTTTTATTGATGACACTTCTTGCTCAAACCTTGATTTCAAAGCCTCCCTTGTCTGGTTTTTCTCGTTTTGCAAGACTGGATTGTTACACAATATATACCTAATCCCACCATCTTCTATTTCAACTAAATCTTTCGAGAATAATTCCAACTGAATAACCCCGTCATTTATCAATGCCCTTATTTCACTGCTGGATAGAGCACTAATATAAGAGATGCCCTGCTTTTCATCTTCGGTCAACTCTTCTAAATTTAACCGGATACGCATACCGCGATCTCCTACCAAAATAATAGATTCCGCACAAAATTGTTCTTTTATGGTTTTTAATTGCTCATTTACAGTTTTGTGATCAATCTCATTTCCTGCAAAGACTTGTATTTTTAAAGGAAAGCCTTTGCTGTCGGTAATAAGCCCTATCGTTATTTGTTTTTTTCCCTTCTTGCCATCCCTGTTGTATCCAAAAGCTGAAAGGGCATTTTCCGTCCCTTCAAAATAACTGCTTGTTATGTCGTATAAATAGATATCCTTATGGCGCTTGCGATGATAAACATTCCATTTCTTTTCAATCCTTGCCTGCATCCTGCTGAATTCACCTAATTCAGAATACAGGTCGTCAAGCTTGAGGGTTTTAATGTCAATGCCCAGACGTTCCGATATATAACTGTTACGTGTTAACCAATTGTAAATATGCAACTTACTACCTTTGGTTATAATCTTTCCTATTATCATTAATTTGATAATATTTGATTTTGAACCATAAGTTTTGTCTAAGGTCTCGGTTATTCGCAACCTGTCCATTATTGTTAAAAGAAGATGCATAAAACCAAAGTCAATCGTCTTGGTGATTTTAATATCCTCACTATCAATAAGGATGCCTTTTGTTTTATTTATTGATGTTTTAAGTGCTGTTATGGTTTTGTTGTCTAAACCATATTTTGATAAATTTAGAACCACCTCTGTTTTAGGCTTGCCTGTTTCCTTGTCTCTAAACTTCTTGCAAAGCAATACCGACTGGTATTCTTTACCATTTCTCCCTTTACTTTTATTGAATTGCAAATACATATTGCAAATATACACAATAGTTGCTACATAAATGCATTATATAGTTTATATTCAGATTTATAAATTACTATTTCTGTTGCTACATATTTCAATAAATACACCGCTATACACCGTGAAATATGGAAACTACCAAGTAAGTTCCGTTTGAACTCACTTTTTAT
>DAOURZ010000300.1 GCA_030627475.1 Deltaproteobacteria bacterium
GCATAAGATAAGTATCTATATCTTTAAGAATACCAAGATAAGGTATGCGTTGCCCATGGTAATTAACCGGATCACCTACCTGATAAAATAACAAACCAAATCTCTTAAGAGCATACCACAATACTTTTTCTGTAAGCATATACCAATGAGTAATTCCCCGTCTTTTAGTTGTCTGATATAGCAAACGGTAAAGGCCAAGTATAATTACGGGCCTTTTTCTTCTTTTATGTTCCTCTGATAGGGGGGTGTTATCCGGCAATATTCCTCCCCTGGATTTAGTCAGATAAGATTCCACTCCACAAAAACCATCCTCTAACCGCCTGCGAAAATCTTTACTAACTGCAAGGCGTGACATTTCTACTATCTTGTCAGGCATAGGCCTTTCCCCGATAAAGTTTATCTTCGCTGCATGCTCAATTGGAAAATCTTTTTCTGAATCAAGAATCATTCTTACTGTGCCTATAACCTTTTGTTTTTCATCCAAAGCTGCAAAATGAATTGAATGAGGATCGTATTCATCGGTTTCATAACCGTCAGGGTGATCCTCTGCTTTTTCAAAGCCAAACTCTTCAACATATACCTTATAGCGCAATTTATAAATAGCCTTTTTAAGATCTTCAGAATCCGCCTGAACAAAATTGAATTTTCCTATGCTAAACATCACTACCCCCTATTATTACAGTATGTTTCTCAATCAGCATCATTTTCTTGTGCTTATCGACCGAAAGAAAGACATTACCTATATATTATAACCCAATGAAATTACACACCAATAGGTTTAAAAAATTGTCCGTCATTATTTAAAGATAGAAAGGAATCAGAAACCAAAACTAAAAAACACAAAAAAAACAGAATGGAGCAATAAAGATTGTTGACTAAGCATAAGAGTTAACTTAAAAACTGAAGTTTCACCGTTTTTAAATATTATGAACCAAAGTTATTATCATAAAACCTTTATAAAATGCGGATTTAAAAGCCACTTTGGATTGTTGTAATTTTGAAAGAGGTTTTATAGGGTTTTGCTACTGTAGAGGCAAACTCCTATAAAATTAACTCCAATTTGGCCCAGATATCAGTCAATAATGGCATTTACAACAATGGCATTATGAAAAAAGCGTGAAACCTCAGGTTATATTTATAATTTGCATGATTATTTTTCACCTTCTTCATTCTTCATTAAATTCTGTCAAGAATGATCCCTGCCCTACCCTATTTTATTTGAATTTTCGGTCTCATTTCTACAGGACACTGTCTTAAAAAATACTTATCCGTCATGCCGGCAATAAAATCCCTTACCATTTCTTCTTTGCTGTGATTTTCAGTATAATCGGATGACATATCTTCTAAAAATCCCATAAAAATTACTGAAGAATAATTCTTGTTTTCAACATCATTGAGATATCTTTCAAAAAGCATTTCAAAAAGTTCTTTTATTCTGTTCAAATTGGTCTTGATTTTTGAATTCATGTATATATATTTGAGATTAAAATTCTTTAGTTTTTTTAAGGCATTAGACATTTCAGGACTAAATGCTATATATTTTTTTTGAAAACTGTTTTTTATAATATCCGTAACAAGATTATATACAATTGTTCCGTTTGTATTTCCGAGAATTTTTACGATATCTTCAGGAATATCAGAACGTTTAATTACTTTTAATCTTATGGCATCTTCCAGATCTCTTCCAATATAGCTGATAGTATCTGCCATGCGTACAACACAGCCCTCAAAAGTCATAGGAATCAGTTGCGTATCCGGCGCAGTTTTTTTTGCTGCAATCTCTTTTTCTAATGTTCTAAAGGTTTTATCAGGGTTTGGTTTAAGCATTTCATTATGTATCTCTCCATCATGACAAAGTATTCCATCCAGAGTCTGAAAACATAGATTCCATCCTTTTCCCTTTCGTTCCACCCTGTCTAAAAACTGCACGCCCTGAACACTGTGTAAAAAATATCCGATACCGCAAGATTTGCATATCTCGGACAAAAACCTTTCACCATCATGCCCGAAAGGAGTATGCCCGATATCATGCCCAAGAGATATTGCCTCAATAAGATCCTCATTTAATTTAAGAAAACGACCTATTGTTCTGGCTATCTTGGATACTAACTGAACATGCAGCACTCTGTGAGTTATGTGATCGTTCTCAATAAGATAAAAGACCTGGGTTTTATCAATATACCTTGTATATGCAAGAGCATGAAGGATTCTATCGACATCTACAGAAAAGGCCTGGCGGTAACTCCATTCAAGATGCTCTTCATGTGAACGACGGAAGCCTTTGACGTTTAAAGTAGATAGAGGAGATAATAATTCGGCTTCCCGCTGATTTAAAGTCCTGCTTATATTATCCAGAAGCATTTTTCTTACAGTTCCTCATTTTCAATCATATCTTCCATAAGTTTAATATAATCTATTCCTGCCTCACGAAAACCTTCTTTTCCATATTTCATATTTGCTTCAATAACATAATATTTGTTTTTATATATGCAGATATCAATACCTACATCATTCCATTTACAGCTCTGTGCTGTATAACTTGCAAGATCAAGGGCTTCCTTTGGAACCGGGGCCAGGCTAATTGTCCCTCCAACTGCGACATTACTTCTGAAATCATCAGGAGAAGCTATACGCCAGTAAGCATGGA